>DASYZW010000092.1:0-1774 GCA_035945915.1 Verrucomicrobiia bacterium
TATGGTCAAGGCGAACAAAAGTACGCTGCCTTATTCGTTGTTGGGTGGAGCAGTGCTGTTCCTGGTAACGGTCACAGCTCACCCCGCCAGGCAGTTCATCCTCGAATGTCGAAAAAAATGGCATTCTTTAACGGGCTGCTAAGGCAGATCACGTCCGGAGGCAATGTCAATCCATTGTCCGAGTTACCGCGCTCGCGCCGCCAATGCAGGATGCGATTGATAGCCAGCCTGATGGACTGTGTCCCGGCCATTCCTGCGGGGAGTCGCCGTAGCGGGCTTCAGCCTTGCTCCAAGTTGCGAAAGCAATTCCCCGACGATAAAGCGCACACTCGTTGCGCCGTCCGGAGCCAGGTTAAAGACATCAAACTTCGAGGACTCCAATTCGCCGCACTTCGGTTTGCCGAACGTCAGGCCCGCGACCAAATCGCGCACATACACGCAAGGCTTTGCCTAAAAACCGTTGCCGAGCACCTTCAATTCGCTCGAGTCCTTTGCCAATTGCCTGAGGAAATCAAAGAGAGCGCCATGCGTCGTGTGCTTGCCAAGAATGTTTGCAAAACGAAAAATAAGTCCGCGCATGCCGAATGTGCTGCAATAGGCGGAGATTAGTCCTTCATAGGCGAGTTATCGTGCCCCGTAGGTTTGTGGGCAAACACGGCCCAACCCAGCATGCATCGCCTGATTCACCGGTCCAGTATAGCCTGCGCCAGTCCATGTGTCAGAAAAAATTCCGGTTTCCGTTTCGACATCTCAGGACCAGCTTCCGGATGCTCCATTTTAATTTTTCAATTCGGCGGAAGATTTGTTACCACGATAGCTGCCTGAAATCTTCGCAAATCGCGCCAGCCGAATGCGTCGGAAATTGCAGGCTGGTAACTGTAACCTTCATCCGTTTTCAGACCCAGCCATTGCCACCGCTCGGCGTGGCCATCGGCAAAGGAAAAAACGCATCCGCTGTTATGCCGGGCCGACACTGAATTTCTCCAATCGTTCCAATCCAATCCCAAAATGCAATCGTCAACAGTGAGCTGGCTTTCATCGTCGAAAACAATCGCTTCCGATGGTGAGGGTCCCCGTATTTGCGTCAATTTTTTGAACATCGGAAACTCAGATTGCAAATCGCCGGACAGATCGGAACCCGCGGAATTCCAGACCCCATAATTGGCCGAATCCGATGCATCCGCTCCACCCATTCGGACGATCATCGAAACCGTTCGCTCCTGAAACCGCCCATTGACCGTATGTGCATCCGGGCAATGATAGAGGGGAATGTCCCGCACATACGAAAATAAAAGGCCGTTGGTAATGCCGGTAATATCCGTCGGGTTGGCCTGAATGTTGCCCTGGCACCAGGAGGGCGGCGATCCCGAGCCGGGAATCCAATTATGAACGAGCCAATCGTTATCGTCATTGGCGTAAATGACCCATCCCAGCGCCAATTGCCGCATATTATTGATGCATTGTGTGACGCGCGCTTGTTCCTCCGATTTCGAGACAGCTGGCAGCAGCAACGCCGCCAGAATGGCGATGATGGCGATAACTACGAGTAATTCGACAAGTGTAAACGCCCTGACCTTTGCTGGTTCTCTCAATGAAGCCTGGCCATGCCGCCGGGCTACAGCGTCAAGGCCCCGTCCGGCAGCCCAACGATTCCAGCCGGTTTCACTCACCGCGTTAACGCGGATGGAGCCGCCAAAACATGACGTCTCTGCAATTCGCTTTAGAGCGCAGATGTTCATTTAATCAGGAACCCGTGCCAGAACCGAAGTTGCTT
>DASYZW010000093.1:0-2595 GCA_035945915.1 Verrucomicrobiia bacterium
ATCAGCGGGTTCCAATTCACGTTCCCGTAGGCGCCGGTGATTCGGCCGATGGTTTGTTCCAGTTCCAGTTGCATCGCCTGGTAACTTTCCACGCCGATGCGCGAAGGGGCCACGGACATAATGAACACCACCTTGCCGTGCCATTGCGGATTGTTTTTAAGAAACAGGTCGTAGCCCCGCAACCGGTTGACCAGGCCCTTGGTGTAGTCGAGCCGGTCCACCGAAAAAATGACTTTCTGGCCGGCGCACTTCTGGCGCAATTCCTCGACGCGGGTTCGGGTGCCCGGCGACTGGGCGGCCACGGCGAAACGCTCGAAATCCACGCCCATCGGAAACGTGTCCACTTTTACTGTCCGGTCGCGGAGGGTCAGGTTTCCTAATTGATGCTCGTAGCCGGACGTGCGGACAACGGCCGTCAAAAAATCGCGGGTATAATCGTGGGTGTGGAATCCAATCAGGCTCGAGCCCAGCAATCCTTCGATCATTTCTTCGCGCCAGGCGCGCGGCATCAATCGGAAAATCTCGAATGACGGGAAGGGGATATGAAGAAAAAACCCGATCGGTATTTCGGGAAATTTTTCGCGGATCAACCGGGGCAACAACATGAGGTGATAATCATGGATCCAAACAATATCATCGGGCCTCAGGCTGGCGGCGACGGCTTCGCCAAAGATGCGGTTTACGTTGCGATATTCCTGCCAGTTTCCCTCGTCAAAATGCGCCAGGGAGGGAAAATAATGGAACAGCGGCCAGATGGTTTTATTGCAAAAGCCGTGGTAAAAGCGGTCCATGCTTTCTTCCGGCAGGAAAACCGGGGCGCACTTGAACTGTTCTTCGCCGTGTTTGCGCACCGCGTCCTGGAACTCCGGCGCGATGCTCGTGCCGGGCCATCCCAGCCAGAAATAATCGAGGTGATTGCCGGCGCCGGCATTGGCCTGCTGCAAATAGCTCGCCAGCCCGGTGGATAATCCGCCCGTGCTGGTTTTAAATTCCGGCGCACCATCCTTGAATGAAACTGTGAACGGCAACCGATTCGAAACGACAACCAACCGCATCAAAACACTTTCCAGCTTTCAGCACAATTGTTCAAGGCGTGATTCAAATTTTTTTAAAAAGAGCGATCAATGGCGCGATCCAGCGTTATGCCGAGGACATCAGCGACGGCGCGTTCGCGGCCGTCGCTTGGCTCGTTGAGAATTTTCATGGAACCGGTCTTTGCCTCGCGCACGGCCATTACAGAACTGCCTCCGCCATCCAGGTTGATCGCGTCCTTGCATCCCAGGCGAAGCATCTCAGTCGCAAGTTCATTGAACGTCATGCCGGTGGCAATGCCTGCCTGGCGTCCGTCTACGACCAGCAGCGTTAGCGTAGTGCCGTTGGCGTCAATGCCCGCGGCGGTTCGTGGATTGCGGGCCTTGTAGTTGTCATGGCGGCCCGGGCGTGCGGGTGGCGCGGCGACGGCGCCGTCCCGGAGCAATATCGGCCCGCCACCGACGACCTCCCAATCTTTGTCATTCGGGTCGGACAATGATTCGATCGCGATGGTTCCGTCCTTGTGGATCACCAAACAGGGATGTGGTTTGGCGCTCCTGGACCAGGTTTGCCCGTCGGTCATCGCCGGGCCTTCGGGGCGCGCCCATTGTCCGGGCCGATAACCGGCCTCTTTGCCTTCGGCGTCGCGGACATTTTTTGCGAGAAAGAAATCACCGTTAACCACAAGGGAAAAATGCTCTCGTTTGGCGACTGCGGTGGGTTGCATGAGTGTCGTTTCCCATTGGCCGGCGCCGTCCGGGTCCGGGCCTCCCGGTGAAACGCGCACCTGAAGTCGTGGATTGGTTAAGTCTATCCTGGCGATGAACAGCCGTTGCGGCGGGTTCGTCTGGATTTCTAATAAACAAATGATGCCGGGAAGCTGGCAGTTGGTGACCGTCTGGCCAAAAGCTGAAATTCGCGCCGCGACTATAACGCCAAGGCAGATAAAATAAAGCATCAGTTGTTTCATACAAAACACTAAAAGACGCCCCAATAGCGCGCAGGTTACAACCGGGATGGGGTTTAAAGTCGCCCGACGAATTCGCGTTTTTGCTTTCCCCTGCCTGCTAAGGCAACGTATCCAGATAAGCATCCAACAGTTGGCTGGCTGCGACCAATAAAATGCCCGCGAGCAACAGCCCTGCGCTGCGATATGCGGACCTTTGCTTTGCGTCATTCGCGACGGCATTTTGCTCGCGGCTCTTAAGCAAAAGTTGTACGACGGCTTCGTCGTCGGCGTCTTCTGTTACGCTGTCCGGCTTGAGCGTTTCCCAAAGTTTATTGCCGCGCGGATAATCGGAATGGTTTTTCGACACCAGCGCAAAAAATGAAAAGAGCAGGGACACCGCCAGGGCTGCGAGAGACGCGTAGCAGGAGATTTTTACCCATGACGCAGGAGATTCCAGCGGCGTCTTGGTGTCCATCAGTTGAAATCCCACGACGACGATGGCCGCGGCCGCAACTTTCGTCGCCTGTCCCGCCAAAGATTCGGTGCGGGTGGTTTCAGCAATGATCGCCTTTTCCACCGCGTCTTTGGCAATCCGGATTTTGCTCATGTTCACT
>DASYZW010000094.1:0-3194 GCA_035945915.1 Verrucomicrobiia bacterium
TGGCGACGGTCTGTTCAAATGGGTAGAGGTTTACGACCACCAGGTCAATCGGCTCGATACCATGCGCGCGGGCGGCAGATTCATGCTTTTCGTTGCCGCGAATGAATAGCAGACCGCCATGGACCTTGGGATGCAACGTCTTGACCCGCCCGTCCAGCATTTCCGGAAAGCCAGTGTGTTCGCTGATGTCCCGGGCGGTCACGCCGGATTCGCGCAACATTTTAGCCGTGCCGCCGGTGGAGAGTATCTCGATGTTTGCCCGCGCTAAAATCTGCGCGAATGCGACCAGGCCCATTTTGTCTGATACGGAGATCAGCGCCCGTTGAATTCTTGCCATAAACGACTAGGTTCCCGAAAGGTGTCTGCCGCGTCAATTCGCAAATATTCTTTAGCCGTTCAATCGCTTTTTCACCCATGCGATGGCCGCTTTCCTGGTTTTCAGCTCCTCCGACAGTTGCTTGTCTCGAATTTCATGCAGAAGGGTTCCCATGGCTGGTCCCGGTTTCATTCCGAGGGCGATTAAATCGTTGCCGGAGACCAACGGGGGCCGGATGCGCGGCTTTCGGGTCAGTTCCCTGGCTTCTGCCGCCAAAAAATCGTAGTTATCGAGCAAACGATGCGAGCTCAAACAGTCGAGCCTGTGCAGTTCCAGTTCCAGCGGAAAGGTCTCGCGCAGCAACAGGCGCCGCAACGTTGCTTTGCGCATTTGTTTCACGTCCTTGAACTGCATATGCTGGCGCACGCACGCCACGATTTCATCAATGTCCTTTTTGGAGAACCGAAGCCGGTTAAGAATCTGGCGCGTCATCTCGGCGCCGATTTTTTCATGGCCATAAAAATGAATCGCCCCATTTTTCTCGTCCATACTGGCGGTTGGCGGCTTGCCGATGTCGTGCAGGATGGCCGCCCAGGGCAGGGAAGCCGGGGCTTCTGCCGGCAATTGCTCCAGCATAAGGCGAATGTGATTGTACACACTGCCCTCGGGATGATAATCGGGAGATTGCGCGCAAGTGATAGTCGCATTCAATTCAGGCAACACAGGTTCCATCAGGCCGCTGTCCCGCAATAAATCCAGTCCGCGTGCCGCATGCGGCGGGCGGAACAATTTCAAGAGTTCATCCCGAATTCGCTCGGCGCTGATCAGCTTGATTTTTTGCGCCAGGTTCTTTACCGCGGCGAATGTCCGCGCCTCGATTTGAAAATCCAACTGTGCGGCGAATCGGATTGCCCGCAGCAGCCTCAAGTGATCCTCTCCGAAACGCTCTTCCGGATTGCCAATCGTGCGGATGATTTTTGCCCGCAGATCGTCCCGGCCGCCAACCCAGTCATGTGTGGTGTCGGACATTGGGTCGTAAAACAACGCGTTGACCGTGAAATCCCGCCGAAGCGCGTCGGCCTGGGCATCGCCAAAGACGACTTTTCCAGGACGCCGGCCGTCTTTGTAGTCCTCATCGTTCCGGAATGTAGCGACCTGAAAGACTTGTCGATGTTCAACGACGCAGATGACGCCGAATTTTTTCCCGACGCCGATAGTGCGATTGAACAGCCCCTCAATTTGTTCTGGCCGGGCATCGGTGGCGATATCGATGTCACTGGGTTCGCGCCCGAGCAAAAAGTCACGCACGCATCCGCCCACCCAAAACGTCTCAAAGCCGGCCTTTTGGAGGCGCTGAACAATTTTCTTTGCGATGGCCCTTGGTGAAGCGGCGGTCATGGGGCGGATTCGAGAACTTCGATTGTTGATTATCCGTCAATTTTTTCAACTGCCGATGGTTCCTCTCCCCAAAGGTTCTTAATGAGCGCCACCCCAGCCTGGATCGACGTCGCGGGCAATGACGGGCTTAACTCAAACACTTTTATGTGCCGGGCGCTGACGAATGATTTGAGCGCTGCGAAATCGATCGTTCCGGTCCCGGGCGTCATGTGGTCGCGGGCTGGAAAAATCACATCATGAATGTGAAATCCGGCGAGCCGGGGCGCTAGGGTTTGAAGAAAACTGGTGTGCTTGATAATGCCGAGGTTTTCCTTGATTTGAGCGTGACCGGTGTCATGCCAATAAGCCACCGGGCTTTTAAACTCGTCCAGGAACTCATTAAAGTCGCCATCGATCGGCAGTTCCTCCAGGGCTTGCCGGTTTTCGCAGCCCAATGTGATTGCGCGGCTTTCGGCTTCGGGCAGGATTCGTCGAAGGGCCTCCTTCGTACGCACAAAAAACTTTTCCTTTTTAGCCGCGAGCGCGCGAAGCGCCTCTTTTTGCAGTGTTTCGAATTTTTTTGAGCCTTGATTCGTCACCATTCCGGCCAGCTTCCCGGTGTAGTCCTTGGCCTCGATGCTTCCCAGGTGCAGCACCACGGCTCGGGCCTTGACCCGGGTTGCGAATTCCAACGTCTTTTGGGTGTGTTTTATGGCCAATTCGCGTTCACGGGGGTCATCGTCGGAGAATTCGTAAACATTGGGCGCGGCATGCGTTACCCCCATGGGTAGAGGGCAAAAATTATGCAGGCTGGAGATCTTGATTTCACCCGTGTCCACGGCGTCGAGAATCCCGGGCACAAGACTGAGTTTTATTCCGTGGCTCAATTCAGCGTATTCAAACCCCAGTTCGCGGATTTCCCGCAACATCGCCCGGCCATCGGAATGCCGGTGAGAGTTCCAGCACGTTGAGAACGAATACATGGGTCAGGCGTTGAAGTGCTGAAGCGAAGAAGGCCAGACCCGAGTCCGCTTCAACCCTTCAACGCCTCAATACACCGGGATATTAAAGGTCCGCATAGCGGGCCGAAAGCATGGCCGAAAAGCGGGCGGCTTTTTCCTTGCGCCGGCGGCGCTCGCTCGGCTTTTCAAAATGCCGATGATTGCGCACGACTTTTAGCGTGCCTTCGCGGTCCACTTTTTTCTTCAGCCGCCGCAACGCGCGGTCTACCGGCTCGCCTTTTTTTAGTTTAATTTCTGTCAACGCAACTCACTTCCTTCCTACGCGGCACGATAACGCGCCGCAATAATAAATAAACGAACCAATACAATAGATTTCTGGCGCTGGAAGTCAACGAAGAACTTAAGGTAAATCGTCTGAATGCTTGGACAAACGTTTACGGTTCATGTACAAATAGCACACAATTAAAACGTTCAAGATCAAAACGATCAGCAAACCTCGTTTCGGATGAGCGAATAAATGCGGATGCGGTTCGTCCGTC
>DASYZW010000095.1:0-7697 GCA_035945915.1 Verrucomicrobiia bacterium
GTTCCCGCTTGAAGGGCAGGACCAGGCCAAACACCGAGTCCCATTTTGCGGAAATGCAGCCATTCAACGCGATATCTCTCTGAAGGTTTTTCATTTGATCAGCCTGAGGCGTTTATCGGCACGTGATCCTGTCATAATTTCCGCCGATGCGCTTTTGAAACTGAAGGCCGGCGCCAACGAAATTTCACGGCACATGCCATGCTTAAGTCCGGCGAGGAGAGTCGTGATTGGGCGAATTGCCATACCGCTGCTGCTTCTGTCGCTTCTGATGATTTCGACAGGGTGTCAAAGCCTGTTCATGAGCAATCGCACGGTTAGCCAGTCGCCCTGGACGAACTGGGACCAGGTCAATATCGCTTTCAACGGCATTGTGCCGAATCACACCACATTGAAGGACCTGAAAACTATGGGCTTTGATCCCAGTGTTACGCCGAACATTGCAATCATGCCCTACGTGGATATTGTTCCTATTTTCATGCCCAATCCAAACATACACATGGCTGACCTTCCGATCGGCGTGCAAGTTTATGTGGAGGCGAAAACAAACAATTGCGCCTACCGGTTGGATCTTGAAGACGTCCGTGAGAGACGACATGGAAATCTGATGTTGGACGTGTTTGGTTTCAAACGTCAAACGCACCAATTCGGCTGGCGTTTCAAGGGCCTCATACTGATTAAGGACAGCGTCGTCGTTTATACACTGTCTTCCGGCGAGCCAAAAATATCCAACGAAGACAGCCTGGTTAAACCGCTCGGTCCGTTCCAAAATTTGGATGATTGCGCCGGGCGTATCCTCTCCCTGGCGCATTAGAGTTTTTTTAAACTTAATCCTGGAAATGGTGCCCCGGCAAGGATTTGAACCTTGAACCAATTGATTAAGAGTCAACTGCTCTACCGTTGAGCTACCGAGGCAATGTCGAAAGAATATTCTGGCATACTACAGCCAAAGGGCAAGGTTTTTGAATCAGAATTTCTGATTGGACCGAACTCCTTCAGCGTCACGTCACGCAGACCGATCATGTACCAAACGCGCAAATCGTCGCAAAGGCCTCGGAAATCTCTTCTAAAGTTTTGCCCTTCGTTTCCGGTAGAAAGGCCGAGGTAACTTTCGCTGGTTCTTTACGGAGTTCGATCCGGACGCGACCACATTCGTGTATCCGCCAGGGGTATTTCCCATGCACATGAGAATCATTGCCCACGGAATCGCAGCCGCTATGGAGAAACTTGGCTACGACAAGTGAATCCGGCTCGCCCGCCCGTTTGACAGGTTGCGACACTTCAGGTAACACTAACCCCTCAAATGCAGAATTAACCCATCTATGACCAACGATGAAATGCGGGCAATGAGTGACGGCCTGAGGCAAAGAAGTGAAAAGGGATCCGAAATTATTTCGGCTTTGAAACATTTTTTCCAAAAAGGCCCTTTGGCACATCACTTCAAAATTCGAAATGAAAAGCCTTATAGCCTAAATGTTTCGTATTATGGGTTAAATTTGGCGTTTCTGATCGAGGTGGAAATCTCGCCCGACGGCCAGCAGGAAAGCTTCATTAGGGTATCTTTAGCCTCAACCGACGATGCACCGGACGACCTTTTACTGGAATGGGATTTTGACGTACTGGGGAACATTGATGGCCGCTGGGCCGCCCAGGATTTCGCCGACCCGTTTATTCTCGCCGTCTTTTCGCAATTGAGAAAGCGAAAGCCGCTTGTCCTCCGGCCAGAGTAAAACGTCGAATTGAGGCCAGGTAGCGAAAGCTTTTGTTTGGACGCGACCCGCAACTGGTCTCACCTGATTTCTCATAGTGATTCACTGCCACGTCTCGAAAGAAAGCAAAAGTGCCTCAACAGCATGCACCGAAATTGCCATTCCAATCCGCCGTCTCACGAAATTCCGCATTCGCCCTGATCTGTCTACGGCTGAAAAAATATGGCCTGAGGTTAAGATAACGGGCAACGGCCACTCAGGACCGCCGCCCTGGAATTCGAAGGAATCGCAATTGGACGCACTGGCGCGCATTCCGGCCGCATGCATGTCACTCCAGAAAATCGTCCTTTTCCCAAATCGTCATGCCGCCCCTGCTGTCCCACAACGGCTTTAGGTCAGGATCATCCACAGCCATCTTTCGGACCGCTTTATCGTTTATAGCCGCGGCTTTTTTTAACCAGCGTTCGGCTTGCTCAAACTCCTGGAGTTGGGAACAATAACACGCCAGGTTGAAAGGAATCACGCATTCCGTTGGGAAAAGAGGTTCCGCGGCGAGCAAAATCTCCTTTGCCTTGGGTATATTTCCGCCGGACTTCCGGCGCGTAGCATAGGCGAGGTTGATCCAACTGACCGCGAGATCGGGCAGCAGGGATGCCAACTCTTCCGCCATTTCATTGGCCATATCCCATTCTTTGCGTTTTGCGTAAAGCGCGTAACGGACTTGCAAGACGGAAGGATGCGTCTGGTCCCCGGGTGTGATCGCCGCAAGTTCCTGCCCGGCGGAATCCGCGTCGCCCAACTCGAGCCATCCTTCGGCCTCCCGCAAATGCCGAATGTCATCGTAGCTCAGTTGCTTTTTGGGGTCGGGTTTCATTGAATGAATCCGTCCAAAAGCTGGTCGTGCATAACTAAGTTGTCAAATCGATACATTCATTCACTGCATTATTTTGCCAAGGTTATGGCAACCATCTTTTGTTTTACCAGCTATGGCTTGCGATTGATTCTTACGTCTATGCCTGTACAGGAGGCCATTTGGTGCGATCGAAATGCACAGAAAAAGCTCCACGGGCCGGGGAAGCGTTCGAGCATTTGCTGTCACCGGAGCTGCGCGCCGCCTTGCGGGATTGGTACCGCCGGTTGGGAGACGAGATGAATCCATTTGCAATCGAATTTCGCGATCATTTGAGTGAACTCGCTGGAGAAAGGCTCGGCTAGCTGCCGGCGACATTTTGATTGAGAGATCGCATTCGCGAGTCCAGATTGTCGGTCTTAAGCGTGGCGAGCGAATCCATACATCCAGATCTTGCAGAAGCCGAGGCGCTTTTGCGCCCGATTGCGCCCGGCAAGTTTTCCGCCATCTATGAGCCGGAAATGCCCGAAGAAGACGGCCGGTTGTACCGGTTATTTCAAGTCGTGTTTGCGGTTGGACCCGGTGACGCCGATGTCTTGCGCGCGCAGGTGCATGAGATATTGCCAAAGATGCTTGCCGCGCTTTCACCGTTGGCATCCGTGCAGCAGGCGGATGTTGTCAGCCTGCGCGCGCGCAGATTTCTTCCCGACCAAAATCCCCGGTCCGACCGGCCATCCATGTTCATTCATGTGGATTGGACTGGCTCAGCAATTCGGCAGATGAGAAAACTTCGCAATTTCTCAATCTGGTCCTACGAATGCCTGGCTTATCGCAATTATCACGACAAAATTGACATTTTCAACAAACGGCCGAGGGAATCAGAGTAAAAGGAGTAAGCGATTTGATTGTGGAATGAACGTTTTTGCCACTTCGGGTTGCATAATGCAACACAACAACCGTTGCCGATAGTGCCATTGTAATTTTACATCACAGCATTTTCCTTTATCCACAGGGCTTTTGCGAATTAGAACGTGTTTCTTCCTGATGGCACTGTAGCGGCTGGAGAAGCAGTTATGAAAACTTCAATCGCGCTGCTTGCATCGTTTACGCTATTAACGGTCACTGCCGGATGCAACCGTTCCGACGGCACGACTGGAAGCACTGCAGCGGACACGAATAACACGCAACAGAACGCCGCGGAAAGCACATCGAAGGCGTGGGGCGATACCAAAGGCGCCGCGACCAATGTCTGGAATGCCACAAAGGATGAAGCCACCAATGTTTGGAATAAGACCACCAACGCCGTGCACAGTGGAGGTTCCTGATTTTTAACAAACAAAACTATGAACAAACTGGAAATTAAAGGTGATTGGAACATTGCCAAGGGCAAGATTAAGCAAAAACGGGCCAAACTGACCGACGACGATCTCAAATACAGTGCCGGCCAGGAACATGAACTGGTCGGCCGGATCCAAAAGGCCACGGGCGAAGCTCGTCTTCTCCGTTTTCTGAAGTTCCAGTCCGTGGCGGCCGTGGCGACCATTGCGCGAGATTGTCTTTTGCCGGGTGATGTCCTCTGTTGCCTTAAAAGCGCCTTATAAAACTTTATTTCATGTTGACTGCGCTTTTTTGAAGCGCGCTTAAAAGTGTTGTGAAATCCGAAGCGGCAGATCGGTAGATTGGCTCCCAGTGCGATAATTTGTTGTCGCGAAAGAATGCTGTGAAACCGCCCACTCCCGCCGCCTGCGCGTTGCTATCATCGTCGGCGAAATCAAAATCCATGCTGAGTTCGCCGCTTTGCGTACGATACTGGTAGTAAGGAGGTCCAAATTCGGCAATTAGATTGGTCGCAGATTCACCATCATGCAGAAAAGGCTGGAGGTACCGCCGCGCCTTTTGTTCGATAGGGTCAGCGCTAAAAGAATTGCTCGAATTTGCCTGATGCCGACCGCATGCATTTAACGCCAGCAATATAAGCGTTAGCATTAGTAAGTGGTTTCCGATCTTCATTCTTCGAAGGTTCAAAATCACTTTCGGCACCTATCAACCTAATCGAGCAGTTTTGATTATCTGGGGTTGGTTCCGAGTATTGTAGTATTTCTCATCCATTTTTTTTCATCCCGCCGCCAATATAGCACGCAGTTGAGGTGCCCGGAAGTCTCCTATATGCACGAAAAATGTAAACGGGCCCCAAATCGCGCAGAATTTCTACCAGGATTTCATCTCGCCAAGTCCGCGAAGTTCGCAAAGGAACTATCCTGGATTGCTGGGCATGCTTTCTGAACATCCGCGGCGACCCTGGCGCCGTTGGCGTGAGGTTGTTTTTCGGGTGATTTGGATTGCCCCGGCAGAGCGCGGAGTCGTGTGGCCTCGTTTCCGTGGGCGATGGCAGCGGTCGTAGCACGACTTGCCTTCACTTGCGATTGCCCACGGCTACGATGGGGCTGCGCCTTCAGCGCGGTAAGCGGCAGGGCGTTCCTCAGAAAACTTTCGCGTTCGTGGCGCCCATTGCGTGAGATTTTCCCCCTGCGTTGCCTGATTCCGTTAATTATTTGAATCTTTCGGCAATTCGTTCTACTGTAGGACAAACCGTTGGCGCGGCCCGGTTGCAGGCTTTTGCGAAATGATGAAATGTTTGTCTAAATTTGCGGTGATTGCGGTTGCGGTTGCGGTTGCGGTGTTCGCCGGGGGCGCCCGCGCGCAAACCAACATGCTGATTTGGCACAAGGAACAGGGTACGGTGGACGCCCAGGTGCGCCACGAAACACTGCTGCCGCTCCTCGAGAGCATCGCCGGACAAACCGGGTGGCATGTGTATGTTGAGCCGGGCTCGACTTTGGATGCTTCGACCAAATTTAAAAATCTTGCGGCGGGTGACGCTCTTAAAATGTTGCTGGGCGACCTGAATTTTGCCCTGGTCCCCGAAAGTGATTCGCCCTGGCGCCTCTACGTTTTTCGGACCACGATGAAAAACGCAACCCAAAAGGTTTCGACCAGGCCGAGGCACGTTCCCAATGAGTTGTTGGTAAGGGTGAAGCCGGGAACGAATATTGACGCCCTCGCCAAAATGTTGGGCGCAAAAGTGACCGGCCGCCTCGATAAATACGGTCTTTATCGGCTGCAGTTCAGCGATGAGAACAGCACTGATTCCGCCCTTGCCCAGCTTCAAATGAACAGCGACGTCCAGTCTGTGGGCTATGACAATTACTATGATCCGCCGCCGGCTCCGCAAAGCGTGGCATCATCAGCCTCTCCGGCGATGCCCCTGACACTGAGCCCGCCGCCCGCTTCAGGGAAAATTGTCGTGGGGTTGGTTGATACCGCCGTGGATCCACAGTCGCTCGGCGCCAATGCCGCCCAATTCGTCCTTCCGGAGGTGAACGTCGCCGGCGGCACCCAAACAGACGCCGGGCCAACCCACGGCGACGCCATGGCGTCGCTCATTCTGCAGGCAATCGCCAATTCAACCGGCAGCGGGCAGACCTCGGTCCAGGTTCAGCCGTATGACGTCTATGCGTCCGGGGACCAGACGACGACGTGGGAAGTCATCCAGGGTTTTACCGATGCGGTGAACGCGGGCGCCAATCCGATCAATTTGAGCCTGGGCAGCTCCGATGACAGTCCGACTTTGGATTCCTTGATTAACCAGGCGAAGCAGGATGGGATAACGGTGTTCGCCGCGGCGGGCAACGTTCCTACGGGCAGTCCTTACTATCCCGCAGCAGCTTCGGGCGCAATTGCCGTTACCGCCCTGGCGGGGCCCAATCAGCTTGCATCCTATGCAAATTACTGGGATGACCCGACGATGCTCGCGTTGCCGGGAACCGGAGTATTTGGCTACGACAACCAGTATTGGGACGTTCAAGGGACCTCTGGATCGACTGCCCTGGCTACCGGCATATTTGCGGGAAACCTGGCCGCGCACGGATGGACGTCTCAGCAAATTATTTCCGCGATGGAAGGCAAATTCGCCGTGCCGGGCAAATAAGTCGGGTCCGGTGGTCAGTGCGACATGCAGCCGAGGCGTCCGAAAGCCACTACATAGACGGCAAACGCGAGAATCAGGAATAGCGGTTTGCCGGAGACGACCAGCAGGATTCCCACGCCGAGAATCGCGGCCATCAGCAGGTAAACCAAAATCGCCAATGCAAACTTCATGGCGTTCATTTTAAGGGTTCGCGGTGTTAACGTAAACTAGATTCCGCCGAACCTCCTGTGCCGGCGGGCATACTCCTCAAGGGCTGAGTAAAACTGGGGTTTTCGAAAATCCGGCCAAAGTGTTGCGGTGATGACGAGTTCGGCGTAGGAAATCTGCCACAGCAAAAAATTGCTGACCCGCATTTCTCCGCTCGTGCGGATCAGCAAATCAGGGTCCGGAATGTTTCGCGTCCAAAGATGGTCGGAAATCACTTTTTCCGTAATTTCCGCAGTTTCCAATTGCCCGGTCCGCACTTTTTCGGCGATGGAGCGAACGGCATCCACGATTTCCAGCCGGCTGCCGTAGCTTAACGCCATGACCAGGGTCAATCCGTTGTTCCGGGAAAGGGTGGCGATGGATTTTTTGAGGTGCTCCTGCACATTTTCCGGAAGCCGCCAGATTTGGCCGATGACTTCCAGGCGGACATTGCTTTTATTCAGTTCCGGGGTTTCGGATTTCAGGTAGTGGATCAGGTATTTCATCAGGGCGTCCACTTCCTCCTTTGGCCGGTTCCAATTCTCGGCCGAAAACGCATACAAAGTTAGATACTTGATTCCCAGTTCGCCGGCCGCGCGGATGATCGTCCGGGCGGACTCGGCCCCCACCCGATGGCCTTCGATCCGCGGCAGGCCATGTTGTTTGGCCCAACGGCCATTGCCATCCATGATCACCGCGACATGCTGCGGCAGCGACGCTTTGGCCTCTGAGCTAAGATGGGGGGCTGAACTCATTCGGCCATGTTAAGGTAAAGCCCCTGGTTTTAAAGGTGAAAGAATTTGCGGTTCCATTCCGCGGTCGTGTACTTTTCGCGAGCGAGTTTGGAAATCGCCTCGACCGGCAGCGCTGGCAACGGCTTCTCAGCCTGCCACATCCTTTTCATGGCTTCCTTAACGGAAGCGGCGGATAAATTCAGGTTCATCAAAAAATCGCGGTGACTGCGGTC
>DASYZW010000096.1:0-4201 GCA_035945915.1 Verrucomicrobiia bacterium
GTCAAATAGTTGAAATGGTCACCGTCCAATACAGTCAGGTTGCTGACAACGGTGGAAAGGTAAACCGCAAAATTCGTTTCGCAGTTGACTTGCAGATTGTTGGTAGGTGGATTCGCGCCATCCACGTTGCTGTTAACACACATCCACCAGGGGGGCGAATTGGCAAAGGCATCCACGAGATTGGCCCCGCGAGCTTTAGCTTGCTGCAATACCCACCGCTGATTTGTGTCCGCATTCCAATTCCAAATCCCATTGGTTGGCTCGAAGCCCTGCATGATGGTACGATACCCCTGCCGTGAATAGTGGATTGCCGGATTTTGCCCGCCGCCGATATTGTACCGGACGATGTTCAATTTGAGCGTGTTGAAGGCCAAATCCATGTAGTTGGTGCGATTCGGGTAACTGCCGACCACATTGGCCCACCAGCAAAGCGAAGTGCCCCAACCTTGAAAATTCGTCACCAACAGTGTATTCGGATTAACGACCGCCGTGTAATCCGCTCGAGCCGCCATCGGGACCGTCAAAAGTAGCACCGCAATCATCCAACTCAGACTGAATATTTTTGACAGGCGCATGATTCACTCGCGAACGCTCGTCCCGCCCGAATTGAGGACACGGAAACGACAACACCCCTGCCGTGGTGATGGTTATTGTGGAAAAACCGTCAAGGTTGTCCGGCGGGGATGAATCGCGAACGCTAAAGAAATCATTACACGAATCCACGCCCATTGTCAATATTTAAAGTCCCGGCTATTTTCGAAAAAGCCATAAAATCAGGGTCAGCAGGACACTCAGGATAATGCAGGTAACAATCGGAAAATAAAAATGGACATTGCCCTTGGAATACTGGATGTCTCCAGGCAAACGGCCCAGCCACCCGCGCCCAAAACCGGTCCATAAAATCGCCCCGGCGGCCATCATCACCGCGCCACAGATCACTAATAGTTTTCCAATCTCATTCATTGTTCCACCACGCAAACATGCAGTGGAAACCGCGAAAATGCACGCTTGTTCCGCAAACCAATCGTCGTATATTAACCGCGTGAATCAGACTTTAATGACTCACGACCCCTTGGCTGTGGCAAGTGAAGTACAGGGCCTTTATGAAAACATGTTTCCAGAAGGGGCGAACCGAATGTTTGTTCCCCAGGTATTGGGTTGGACCATCGACTGCTTCACGGGTTATTTCGAGGAATACCAGGCTGTGGACACTCGCTACCACGATTTTGAACATACGCTTCAAGGGACCCTTTGCCTGGCGCGGATTCTGCACGGCCGCCATCGGGCCGGCGCCAAGCCGGCCCTGACCCAACGATATTTCGAGCTGGGCCTCATCGCAATTTTGCTGCATGACACCGGTTACCTTAAAAACCGCAATGACACCCAGGGCACCGGCGCCAAATACACCGCCACTCACGTCAACCGCAGCATGGAATTCGCCGCAAGGCTGCTGACAAACAAGAAGTTCACCGGCGAGGATATCTGGGCAGTCCAAAATATGATCCGCTGTACCGGGGTTGATGCAGTTTTGACTGCCATTCCCTTCCAAAGTGAAATTGAAGAGGCCACCGGCCTGGCCCTTGGCGCCGCGGATATCGTCGGTCAAATGGCCGCTGAGGATTACGTTGAAAAACTTCCGGCGCTTTACGACGAATTTGCCGAAGCGGCTGCCGCCCACGATAAACCCGATTCTCCGATGTTCGCTCGATTTTCCAGCGCAGAAGACCTAATCAGCAAAACGCCCGCATTTTGGAAAAAACATGTTCAGGTGAAACTGGAACGTGAATTCGCAGGAATGCACCATTTTTTAAGCAGTCCATATCCGGATGGTCCCAATTTTTACTTGAACCGGATTGAAGCCAACCTTCGAAAACTGGGCGCCGCCGGGCAATAATTCGCCCGAACCGCTCAATTTTTAAATTTTAAAATTTTCACCGCGCGGATTTTTAGCTATCTTTTTTTCGATACTGTATGGCAGAGAAACCAAAACAACTTTACGACGAAAGCAAAATCAAGACCTTGTCGTCGCTCGAACACATCCGGCTGCGCACCGGCATGTACATCGGGCGCATCGGCAACGGCAGCAACCCGGACGACGGCTGTTACATCCTCCTCAAGGAAGTTGTGGATAACGCAATCGACGAATTTATCATGGGTCATGGACGCGAAGTGCAGATCGATATCGAGGGAAATCGCGTGGCGGTGCGCGATTTTGGCCGCGGCATTCCGCTGGGTAAAGTCGTTGACTGCGTCTCGAAAATTAACACCGGCGCCAAATATAACGACGAAGTTTTCCAATTCAGCGTTGGCCTGAACGGTGTTGGAACCAAGGCTGTCAATGCGCTTTCAAAAGCCTTCCTCGTCCGCAGCCATCGGGACGGCGAATTTGTGGAAGCCTCATTTAAAACCGGGAAATTGAAGAAGGAAGAGTCCGGGAAAACCAAAGAGCCCAATGGCACATTTATTGAATTTGAGCCTGACCCGGATATTTTCAAGGAGAGTGAGTTTCGAATGGAGCACGTCGAAAGGCGCCTGCGCCACTATAGTTACCTGAACACAGGATTAAAGCTCACTCTAAACGTCCCGGGCTCAGAGCCGAAGATTTTCCAATCGCGCCATGGCCTGATGGATTTGGTTATGGAGGACATGGCAACCGATGGAAGCGCCCCCATTTATCCCCCGCTCCATTACGCGGGCAAAACACTGGAATTTTGTTTCACGCACAGCAATTCCCGTTACGGTGAAACATTTTATTCCTTCGTCAACGGCCAGTACACGAGCGACGGCGGCACACATTTGAGCGCCTTCCGCGAAGGCCTGCTCAAGGCTGTTAACGAATATGCCAATTCAAAATTCGAGGGAGATGACGTGCGTGAATGCATGGTCGGCGCGGTGGCCATCCGCCTGAAAGACCCGGTATTCGAATCCCAGACAAAAAATAAACTGGGCAACACCGAAATTCGCACTGAACTCGTCAATAATGTGCGGGAGGAATTGCTGCACTTCTTCCAGCGGAACAAGGACATCGCCGAAAAAATCGTGGCCAAGGCCGCCGATACCCAGCAATTGCGCAAGAAATTGCAGGCTGTCAAAAAATTGGCCCGCGACCGCGCCAAAGCCATCGCGATCCGCATCCCGCAATTGAAGGACTGCAAATATCACTACGACAAGAAAAAGGAAAAAGGCCGCGATACGATGGTCTTCATTTGTGAGGGCCAGTCCGCCGCCGGTTCCATCACAAGTTGCCGCGACGTGAACAACCAGGCCGTCTTCGTTCTTAAGGGCAAACCGCTCAACGTCTGGGACCTCAAACGTGATGTGATGTATAAGAACGATGAGATGTATAACCTCATGCAGGCGCTCAACATCGAGGACTCCAATGAAGGCCTCCGCTATGAAAAAGTGATCCTCGCCACCGATGCGGACGTGGACGGCATGCACATCCGGAACCTGATGATCACTTATTTCTTCAAGTTCTTCGAGCAACTCGTTCATGACGGCCACGTGCATGTTCTCGAAACACCCCTCTTTCGTGTCCGCAATAAGGAGAAGACCATTTATTGCTATAGCGAAGCGGAACGGGACAATGCCGTCCGCGAACTCGGCGGCAAGCCTGAGATCACCCGGTTCAAGGGGCTCGGTGAAATCAGCCCGAAGGAATTTTCGCAGTTTATTGGCAAGGAAATGCGCTTGAGCCGTGTCGAATACGCCCCACGCACCGAGTCTGCGCCCATCCTGGACTTTTACATGGGCAAAAACACTCCGGAACGCAAAGACTTCATCATGGATAGCCTCGTGGTGCCAGTGGAGGATTGACCGGAAAATGAAGACGCTGTGGATCTTGGCACGGCTCGCAAGACGAAGATAATTTAGGCAAGCTGGATTGAAAGCCAACGACCAAAGTTGCCGCGCTCCATTATTTTTGGCTTAATACTTTTAGTTTCATGTCAAAGCGTAAAAAGGACTCAAACCAAACGGAGTTGCCGATTGAAGGCGCCGCGGACGCATCTTCTAAAGCGACAAAACCTGCCGCGGTCAATGGAAACGGAAACGGCGCAGACCACGTCATTGCCGAGACCGTCGAAAACATTGCCCCGAAGCCCTTTCCATTTGATCCAAAAAAACGCGCTGCCGGCCTGCACACGCGTGTGGACCGTGGATTTCTCGAATACGCCAGCTACGTCATCCGCGACCGCGCCAT
>DASYZW010000097.1:0-2798 GCA_035945915.1 Verrucomicrobiia bacterium
TGCGAAAGCAGGCCCAAATGATCCGACGGTTTAATGTGGAATTGCCGTCGCTCATCGGACAAAAGGTACGCTAGGGATAACAGGCTGATCGGATCCAAGAGTTCATATCGACGATCCGGTTTGGCACCTCGATGTCGGCTCGTCGCATCCTGGGGCTGGAGAAGGTCCCAAGGGTCCGGCTGTTCGCCGGTTAAAGCGGCACGCGAGCTGGGTTCAGAACGTCGTGAGACAGTTCGGTCCTTATCCACTGTGGGCGAAGGAAACTTGAGGGGTTCTAACCTTAGTACGAGAGGACCGGGTTAGACGCACTTCTGGTGTGGCAGTTGTTCCGTCAGGGGCATCGCTGCGTAGCCATGTGCGGAAGAGATAAGCGCTGAAAGCATCTAAGCGCCAAGCTCCTCCCAAGATAATGTTTCCCGTGCCGCAAGGCACCTGAAGACCACGGGCAGACTACCCGTTTGATAGGCTGGGAATGTAAGCGTCGTGAGGCGTTTAGTTGACCAGTACTAATCGGTCGTGCGGCTTGATTGCTTTTTCCTTCTTAAGGAAATGCAATTTCAACTCGCGAATTGTGCGCCTTGCCTTTCCTCCCCTGTGTGTAGTTTTCAGAGAACCGCCGGATTCGGTTTCGTCGTTTCGGATGCGTTCTTTTAAATAATTTTTGGTGGCATTACCGCAGTGGTCCGACCCGTTCCCATTCCGAACACGGCCGTCAAACACTGCTAGGCCGATGGTAGTGGTTGTATAGCTTCCGCGAGAGTAGGTAGCCGCCAGTCTTTAAAAAAAGCCGAAACATTCATTGTTTCGGCTTTTTGCTTTTTCAAAGCTTGATTTCGCCCGAAATTGCCGCGAAATTCCGGCTATGTCTTTGCCGTCTCAACCCGTTACGTTGTCCGCTGAACAAGTCGCTGAGTTGAAAGCCAAACTCGCTGATCTGCGCCACGACATTAACAACAATGTCGCCCTCATGCTTTCCGCCATCGAAATGATGCGCCGCCGCCCCGAAACCTTTGAAAAAATGCTCGATTCCATGGCCCGGCAACCCACCCGGATCAACGAGACGGTCTTGCAATTTTCAAAAGCGCTCGAGGGCGCGCTCCTCGGTGCCCCGCAACAGACGTAACTCGGGCGCGCATCGTTCCGTCTAGAGAGCAGGAACCTATGAAAAGTTTGCCCTGGATTTTGCTGGTTTTGGTGTTAGCCGCCCTCGCCAATGTTGCCTCAGCCCAGCAGGACCCGCCCAACGGAGCTGTCGAGCGATTTTTTCCCATGGTGGGTCGGGTGTTGACGGCAAATCAACGCCAATCCCTCCTCCAAATCCTCGCCGCCGATCGGGCGCAAATCCGTCCGCTTGAGGAAAAACTTCGGACGTCCCGGCTGGCCATGCTCAATCAAATTGCCGGCGGAAATTTTGACGAAAATCTCACCCGGCAGTATGCCGCGCAATCGGCCGGCGCCGAAGCAGCCCTCACAGTCATCCTTGCCCGCGCCCTTTCAAAAATGCAGCCGCCGCTCTCCGCGCAGCAAATCGCGCAAATCAAAAATTTTGATGCCGGCCGCTTCAGGGAGGCCCGCCGGGACGCCGGGCCCGCGCCAGCCCCGGAAATTCATTTGAAATTGCCGCCCTCCTTGCCGACGGATACCAACGGTCTGCCAATCGTAAATTAAAATCGGCGCTTCGGGAAGGAATGGGAAAGGCATTGGACGATGAGACGTTTGCGCTTCATCCCTTGTTTCAAATCGTCCATAATATTTTGATGGAACGGAGCGAAGCGGAATTAATCGCAGCCGTGTTGCAAGGCGACGCGGCCAGCTTCGAGCCGCTTGTCCGGAAATATTCGCCCCGCGTATTCGCCACCGCCCGTCGCTATGCCCGTCGCGAAAGTGAGGTGGAAGACATTGCCCAGGAGGTTTGGCTTAAGGCTTTTGAAAAATTGAAAAGCTTCCGCGGCGAGGCCCCTTTCGAACACTGGCTGATGCGGATGACCGTTCGAACTTGCTACGATTTTCTCCGCGGCCATCAGCGCAATCGCGAATCGCCATTTACCGACCTCTCGGAATCGGAAACGGACTGGCTCCAAAAATTTGTCACCGCGCCGGAATCGGCCAGCGAACAGGCCGACGCCGCCAAATTGCTCATTGAGCGGGTGTTGGAGAAGCTTTCGCCCCAGGCGCGGCTGGTGATTACTTTGCTGGAAATTGAAGACCGTTCCGTCAAGGAAATTGCCGAACTGACCGGCTGGTCTGTCGCGCTCGTCAAGGTCCGGGCCTTTCGGGCGCGTGGCGAAATGCGAAAAATCCTTTCAAAAATGGCCAAAGACCAGTATTTGTGAGTGTAACCACGCGTCCGGAAAAACGTCTAGAATAGTATGAACGTCAACGAACTCGAACGGAAACTGATCGCGGCGGCGCGGGCCAATGCGCCGGCTGACCGGGTTCCGTATGCCTTTGAAAAGCGCATAATTGCCTTGCTTCCGGGAGTGTCTCCGACCGATGACGTGGCGTTGTGGGTGCGCGGATTGTGGCAGGCTGCGGCGAGCTGCGTCGTTGTTGCCGTTCTATGCGGGGCGTGGGCGTTTTTCAATGCGGGGGGCAATTCCGGGGATGACCTTTCCCAAAATCTTGAAACCACGCTCCTGGCTTCCGTTGACCAGGGCGACCAGGCCCAGTGAATTACTGGAAGGTCATTTTTGCAACCATCGTGATTTTCGGCGCCGGGGTCATCACCGGTGGACTCCTGGTGGGTCACGTCGATCGCCCGTCTCGTCCGTTCTCCTTTCACCAGCCGTCCCGGCCCG
>DASYZW010000098.1:0-11339 GCA_035945915.1 Verrucomicrobiia bacterium
AATTTCTCTTTGCCCGCGCGGCTTTCCTGGCGTTGTCGCGGGATGCACTTTTGAAGGCGTTCAATCGGAAGTTGGAGGCATTTGAAAAGGCCAATGGCGATGCGAAAGCGTTGCGCGATGGGCGCGAGAATAATGGCGATTGTGTGCAATTGCCGGATGGCGACCGGGATTTGTTGATTCACCGGGCAGTCTTTTATTATCGCGGTGATATTGCGCCTGCCTGGCGGGATTGTTTGCGCGACGGATTTTCCGCAGAAATTAGGTCGCGATACGCTGGCCGGACGCTCAATAAATCGCATGTGCCCGCCTCTGTAATGGATTCTGTGGGAGCGGAAGTGGACATCATGACCGTCATGCACCAAGGCCCACATGCGTTCGACGCGATTAAGGGCTATGTGACACGCAATTACGACGGAATCCATTCCTTGCAATGCATTTCGGGCGACGACTTCACATTGAATACCTATTTTTATGTCCCGGATGGCAAGGGCTGGTTTGACCTGACGCGCGGCCAGGTGATTTTGTTTATTGATTTCCGCTCTCTCCGCATCTTGGGATGGGCGCTGGAACCGCGAAAAAGTTATAGCTCGCTTACGATCCGCAGCTTATGCACCCACGTCTTTGGCGAATTTGGAGTTCCGGCAATTCTGTATTTTGAGCGTGGCCTCTGGAAAAGCGCCACATTGCTCAAAGGAAAAACCGGGCCGTTTGAGTTTACAGAAATTACGCAGGGCTTGCGCGAATTTGGTGTGAAGTTTAAACACGCTGTGCGACCGCGCACAAAGGTCGTGGAACGGATTGGCGGGATGTTCCAAGACATTGCTGAAGCGGAGCCAGGCTATTGCGGACGCGACGAACGGCACGACGCCCCTGAATCGCTCCGTCAACAAATGGCGGAGGTCGAAGCCAGGAAGGTCCATCCGTCAAAATATTTCTATTCGTTCGAGCAATGGAACCAGCGCATCGGCGAGCTTGTTGAACAATACAATGCGGAAACGCAGCAAGGCCATATTCTGGCCGGGCTTTCGCCAGATCAGGCATTTGAAAAGTTCATCAACCGTGACGACCCGCCAATTCAGTTTAGCGCCAATCTGCGTTATCTACTCTCCCACGACAAACGACAAGAGCGCGTCACATTGAATGGTGTCATCATTCGCATCGGCAAAAATAAATTTAATTATCGTGGCGCGGAAATCGCGCACTTGGTTGGCCGTGACGTTTTAGCGTGGTTTGACCCAGAAAACACGGAGACAATTGTTGTAACAAATCTTGACAGGACAAACCCCATTTGCGTGGCTCGCTCGGAAAATCCGAGCGCGCTGGAAAGCCTCGTAGAACCTGAGTCGGGTCGCCTTGGGCGCGAACTGGCCCGGATCGAAGACCAGGCGTCCTACATGAAAACGCGCTTTCAAGTCGTTAAGGCGAAATTCTCATTGCCGCAACGGCAACTTTTGGCATCCGCACAAGCTGTAGAACTTGGCCAGGAAATTGACACGCAACGCCGCGACCTAACAAACCGAGTTAAGGAACAAAAAACAAATAGGCGTCGCGCGCGAAGCCTGACAGAGAGAACCGGGATTGTAGTGCCAGAAGGCGCGGAGAAAAATGTGCAGCCGGAAGACGCGCGGCAATTGATTGAATTTCTGAATGCGGACTTGGAAACGCCAGTTGCTATAGCATCGGAGCAAAATACAAGTTACCAATTAAAGCCGTTTAAAAAATTCACACCGAAAGGAACCCAATGAGCACACGACGCGCGAAAGACCCTACCGCCTTTCACCAGAACCGCTTTGCCAGCAGTGTTGAATTCGAGCGAGGGCTGCTCGCCAATTTAGTGGCGAAGCGTTGTGCCCTCATAGAGTCTTCCGAAACACGCAGAATCGTCTGGTTTATTCAGTATATGTCTCATCAGGAGGGCGGCGTTGCGGCATTCGCAAAGCGGCTCATCGAAAAATATTCGCACATGGTGCAAACAAGGGAAATGGCTGCACTTAAATTGCGGCCGGGGAAAATATGCAGCGCTGAACAGGTTAAAAAAATTCGGTCCGATTTACAATTTAGCGGGCCATTCCGTTCGGAGCGCTTTCTCCTGAGGGGCGAAATTGCAATCGCGGACGAGTTTCTGTCCGCTTTGTCGGATGATGCTGACCCCGCCACTAAGTTAAAGGCCGAAAGCCTTAAACGTGAAAAAGTAAACAGCCATCCCGCCAATTATCCGGCGCAGGCGTTTTTTGATGTGTGCCGCGAGATTGCCCTACGGGAACTGGAACCGTTGCTCAATGCCGTTTGCCTGGACCCAGCGAGCGATCTAAGCGCCGGCCCATGGTATTTTCCAAATCTCTTTACTGCGCTCTTGGATTTTCTGAACGATTATACCAGAAGTAAAAATCCAAAATTCGCGACCGCGATTGGCAAAAAGATTTCAGAGGTTTTGGATTATACCGCATATAGCGGCGGACTTACATTAATGCAGGGGGAGGCGAGGACGGGCAAAACGTTTGCGGCGCGGGCGTGGTGTGACCAGCGGCCCGGCAATGCGCGATTCATTGAAGTGCCTCCGGGCAATGACGAGGTCGGATTTTTCCGCGCTCTTGCGCGTGGCTTGGGATTGGGCAATTTCCTCAAATATAAATCGTGTGATATCCGGGATCGGGTCGAAAGCGTTTTGCTTACACGGGACATTCTTTTGGTCTTGGACGAAGCACAGCGATTATGGCCTCAGCGTAACTTGCGCTATGGTTTTCCGCATAGAATTGTCTGGTTGATGACAATGGCTAATGCCGGAGTTCCTATCGCGATGGTTGCGACTCCGCAGTTTATTGAGACTCAAAAAGCAGTCGAGAGAAGCGGATGGAATTCGAGGCAGTTGATCGGGCGCATAAAACATTATGAGTCACTTCCGCCCGAATTATCACACGAAGATTTGGCTGGTGTCACTCGGGCCGTTTTGCCTGAAGCAAGCGATTTAGCGGTGAATGCGCTTGCCACGTATGCCCGCAATTCGGCGCGTTATCTCGCCGCAGTTGACTCTATAGCGAGCCGGGCACGTTATTTGGCAATGAAAGATGGGCGCGATGTCGCCGCGCCGGTGGACGTGCAGAGGGCCATAAAAGAATCCGTCATTCCAGCGGATAGCAAATTGCAGTCCGCACTTGCGGCAGTACAGCCATTGAAACGCGCCAGGCTTTCACCTGTGGCGCAATTGCACGAGGGGAAACCATTCCAGCGCCAGAATGAATTTTCAGCGCCGCGCGAACGCTCTACGACGCCAGCGGCAGAGACTCCTATAGTTGGAGTTTAAACAGCATTTTAAATCCCGGTTAGGCCGGGTTTAAACTACGGTAAACACGGCAGCCAAAATGCCGCGTTATTTCCCTGCCCGCGATTTTTGGAACTTGGAACTGACTCATTCCGGACATAATCGCCGCCGTTTTACAGCTCCGCCGAATCGCTCCCGCCACGTGCGCCGCGGACGCGAAGGTTTCAGAAGACAGTCAAGGCAGTGCCAGGAGTGAGCATGAGCGCCGGGAGTGCCATGAGTGTGGCGGGCGCGGAGTGAGAGGAGTGAACGAGAGTGACGAGTGACGAAAGGCGCCCCGAAAGCCTTCGGGGTTCGGCACCACCGCCCTACCATTGATTCGGTGAATTCTGTCTGAACAGATTCGTTTCCCCCGCCATTCTGCACATTACATTTGTGTAGCAAAGTAAACGTGTAAACGGGCGGGAAAACGGAGGGTGAGAGTGCGAAAGTGGCCGTGTCTATTGGGGATTTGAGATTTTCGATTTCTGGCAGGGGGTGTAAACGAGACGGCGGCTTTTCAGCGGCGGACACCGGGGGAGAATCTCCCGCCACGGGCGCCAAGGTCGCAAAGGTTTCAGAAGACAGTCAAGGCAGTGCCAGGAGTGAGCATGAGCGCCGGGAGTGCCATGAGTGCCGCGGGCGCGGAGTGAGAGGAGTGAACGAGAGTGACGAGTGACGAAAGGAGCCCCGAAAGCCTTCGGGGTTCGTGTCACCGCCGCCGTTGCTCCAGGAGGCGAGCGCGCTTTGGCAGTGAAACCCTGTGGTTTGATCGGTGGCAGTGGTTCGATGTTAGTTAGAGTCTCGTTACCTCGACGCCTACGATTGGAAGGATTTTTCGCGGAGGGGTTAGAGCGGACTCAGGTCCGCTGCTACGCAGATTTTTGACGGTTACGATGAATAGCTCACGCCACGGTCGCCGCGGACGCGAAGGTTTCAGAAGACAGTCAAGGCAGTGCCAAGAGTGAGCATGAGCGCCGGGTGTGCCATGAGTGCCGCGGGCGCGGAGTGAGAGGAGTGAACGAGAGTGACGAGTGACGAAAGGAGGGCCGAATGCTTTTGGGGTTCGTGTCACCGCCACCGTTGCTCCAGGAGGCGAGCGCGCTTTGGCAGTGAAATTCTGTGGTTTGATCGGTGGCAGTGGTTCGATGTTAGTTAGAGCCTCGTTACCTCGACGCCTACGATTGGAAGGATTTTTGTGCGGGTAGTTAGAGCCTCCTCAGGTCGGCGCCCACTATTTCAAGCGATGGAAGATTTTTTACGGCAGATTGATCAAGCGGGCAAAGGTCGGAACGGGTTTTTGTATAGCACTGCGCAATCTTTCTTGTTGAATCGCGCATAGCGGGATGATATACAATGGGGCACAGATGAATCCACAACAAGCGAAGGCGGCGATCGATCAAATTCTCAAAGGCGAAACGCAAAAACCGGGCCCGGTCAATTTAAAGGCTGACTGGCTCCAGAGTTTTAACAAGGCGGCTCAATCACCGGCTGGATTGGCAGTGATTGATTTGCCGCCATGCCAGCCGATCATCGGCCAATGGTTCAAGCAGGGGGACCTGGGATTTATTTGCGGTCCGCGGGGCCTGGGGAAGACGTGGCTGGCGATGCTGATGGCGCGCAAGTGCGCCGAGGGTTCGAGCCTGGGCGGGCTGGCGGAGTGGCACGTACACGGGCCGCGGCGGGTACTCTATGTTGACGGTGAAATGTCCCTGAGCGGGATCCGGGAACGGGACAATGCGCTGGCCGTTGTGCCGACGCAAGGGATTATCTATTTGCAGCATGAAGCGTTGTTTCATCTGACTGGAAAGGTATTGAACCTAACGGATGCGGACGCGCAGGCGGCGCTTTTGGACAAATGCCGGCAGGACAAGATTGATATCGTACTGCTGGATAATCTGTCGTGCCTTTTTTCCGGGATGCGGGAGAACGACGCGGATGCATGGGAGCGGGTTTTGCCCTGGCTGCTGGAGCTGCGGCGGCATCGGATCGCGGTGATATTCATCGCACACTCGGGCCGCAACGGGATGATGCGGGGAACGTCGCGGCGCGAGGACGCGGCGTTCTGGATCATCAATCTGGTGGAAATAAGAGACGCCAGCGAAGGCCGACCTGGCGCAAAGTTCGTAGCGCGGTTTGTGAAGAATCGCAACACGAGCGACGCGGAATGTCCGGCAGTGGAATGGACGTTCTTCAAGTCGCCGACGGATTCGAAGGCGCATGTGACGTGGAAAAAGATTTCTGTGCCGGAACAGTTTAGAAAGTGCATCGATGAGGGACTGAGTTCGGCGACGGAGATTGCGGAGGAAATGGGGGTGTCGCGCGCACTGGTGTCCCGATACGCGGCCAGAGCGGTAAAGGCGGGTTGGCTGGTGAAAAAAGACAGGCGATATGTTCCTGTATCGGAAGCGGTCGGGGCGGACAGGCACTGTGTGAATGAGATGCTGAAAAGGTGATTCCACCGGGCCATTTATGGATTCCCCGACGACAATCCCGGAATCGGACGTCACGGCTGCGCTGGTGGATCGAGTTTCTGACCGGGTCGCCACGGGCGTTCCGCTTGTCCACGCGCTGGCCGGCGAACCGATAAGCCTTGCGGATTACGAGGCGCAATTGCGGGCGCGTCCGGATTTGGCGGCGCTGGAGGGGGTGGCAAAGCGAAAATTCATACAACGGACGGTGGGCATTCTAATCGCCGCCAAGGATTCGAGCGCAAATATCCGATGGTTGCTTGAGCGTCTTTATCCGGAAGTGTTCGGGCCGGGTCGGGACCGGGGCGGCGAGCGCGGGGCGGGGGAGAATGAGGTTGCGGTGAATGTGACGGCGATTGCCGGGATGTCGGAAGAGGAAGTGAGGTTGTTACGTGAAGATGCGAAACGACTCTGACGCGCCCCTCACCCCGGCCCTCTCCCACAGGGAGAAGGAGAATTATATACCGACGATTTGCTCGCCCCGACGCTCTCGCGCGGCGAGAAGGGGAATTATTCATCGCCGATTTGAAACGACGAATGATGCACTGTTGAAAGCGGCTGTTTTGAAAGATCAAAAATGAAAAATGAGTTTAATAGCGCGGCGCCGGATGTGTTTGCGGAGCGCGTTTTGAAAATGCAACTGTATCCAAAGCAGCGGGACGTGCTTCGCGCCCTGGCTCCGCCCGGCGCGGCGGTTTCCTTCCGATCCTGCAACGAGGGAGGCAAGACCAAGCGCGTGATCTGCGGTGCGATCCTTTGGCATCTTTTTGTTTTTCCGCGAGGTCATGTCATCACGACCAGCGGCAGTTATCGGCAGATCAAAGACCAGCTTGTGCCGGCGCTTCACGGGTATGCGAACGTTTTTCCGGATTGGACTTTTCTCCGAAGCGCCCGGATTGAAACCCGGAACGTGCGCTGTTTTTGGGAGGGATTTTCGACGGACGAGGGCGGGCGGTTTGAAGGGCATCATGCGGGCGGACCGGATGAACCGCTATTGATCATTGTGGACGAGGCCAAGACGGTGAAGGACGACATTTTCGAAGCGATCGAGCGTTGCAAGCCTACCCGGCTGCTTATCGCCAGCTCACCCGGTTATGCCGAGGGCGAGTTTTATCGAAGCCAAACCACCCGGGCAAAGTTTTACCAGAGCGGCGGCGCCCCCGGCGTGTTTGTGCAGCGGGCGAGCGAGTGTCCGCATTGGAAGAGTGAAGACATTGAACGAGTGCGCCAGAAATGGGGCGGCGGGCATCCGTTGTATCGATCGATGGTGATGGCGGAGTTCATGGAATCGGTGGCGGACGCGGTGATTGATTTGAAGGCGTTGGAAGATTTGATGGCGAATCCCCCGCCACCTAAAAGTGGGACACCGAGCGACCGGAAGGCGTTTTGTGATTTTGCGTGGAGCGGGGATGGCGATGAAAATGTCCTGGCGCTGCGTGACGGGAATGTGATCACGCTGGAAGAGACGTTTCGGGCGGACAATCTGCATGCCGTTTGCGGACGGTATATCGCGGCGTTTAATCGATTGCGGCTGAAGGCCTGGCAGATTGACGGGGACGAAGGCGGCGGGGGCAAGCTCATCATTGATCAACTGCGGGAAATGGGCTGGGCGATTAACCGGGTGAACAATGGCGCGGCGGCGCGAGATCCGGAGCATTACGCGAACCGGGCGGCCGAAATGCGGTTTGAGGGAGCGCAAAAGATCGCGCGGCGCGAAATTATCCTGCCGAATGACGACGAGTTGCGGGCGCAAATGCTCGATCGCAAGCGCGTGTCGAACGCGCGCGGCAAACTGGCGATTGAATCGAAGCGCGAGATGGCCAAGCGGAACGTTGGCAGTCCGGACCGGGCGGATGCGGTTTTTGGGGCGATGACGCCGGTTCGGATGGTCAAGTCCGTGAACATTGCGGGCCTGGATGGCAACCGTGACCGCGGGCCATGGGATGGTTACGAGGGGGAGTGGCAGGTATTTGGGGAAAATGAGGAGCCGGAATATCCGAGATGGCATCCGTATTCGTGGGGCGAGTAACTAATAAATCTATGAATGAATCGGTTGACGAAAACAGCAGGCAACTGTCGAAAAGCGAAGCCGAACTTGTCCTGGGGGTCCTGATCCAGCGCGGAGTTGTCGGAATAAATTTCGATGCCGGGGAATGCCGGCGGAAGATTTGTGAGCTGGGGCTCACACTGCCAAAAGAAGGGCAGACCTGCCTGATGTATGGCAGGGATGGCGGCAGGTCGTTGTACCTCTTTTTGTGTTTTCCCGACCGTGATCGTGAGCGAAGCGTCGGCGGCCCGGGCATGGGAATTTGGGGATTTAGATTCGAGATTGCCAGGTATCGGAGCAATCCGGTGGCGGGCATGGGGGTGGACCAGGCATTTTTTATGCTTACGATGGCGGTGGCGGTGTTGGGAGGCTTTGATCTGGCGACGTGCCGGTTGGAAGCGGAGCGGCCGGCGCGGAATTGAGGGAAGAAAAACTTGCCTCCGCTTGGCCAATAATAAGCTTCAACCGACCGCATTGACGTGAGCTGCGAATATGAAAATCGGTTGAAAGAACGGCTCCTTCGTGATATTTAAGGTTGCGCCGTTGGCGGCATCCGGCGGAGGGAATAAGAAACGAGAAGACTTCGGATGGCGCGCTCGCTCAACAGTGGATTTTTTTCCTTTTCGGACGTTTGTGCTTTGGTTAGCGTCCCGGCTATAGATGGAAAAAGAGATCCCGAAAACCGTTACAACGGTAACTCCCGTATCAGCGCCCACTGGCCAAGCTGTGCATGACGCACTGGAATTGCTCGACCTGCATTACGCAAGCTTCAAAGGTGTTTTGCCTTACGCTGAAAAATATGGCCATCCTCATCCTACAGACACCAGAGGGTGGTCTCAGATTCTGGTAAGCGCATTGACTGGCATTCTCGGCCTGAGACGGAAGAAAGGCAGCGATCTGGAAGATGGTTCGGACGTGAAAGCGGCTAGCACATGGGGTGCAATCGATGCTCCCCGCTTTAATGGGGTTATTAAGGCGGGAACAAAAGGGGCAAGCGCGGGCAAGTTAGCGTCATTGGATGAAATGCCGCATTTGTTTTTTGTGCTTTGGGACCACAAACCCGAGACGAAAAAGGAGCGGTGCCGGGTTTGGGTCGTTAGGACCCAAGTCGACCCAGTTTTCCGCAAAATGGCCGTTGCCTGGTATGGAAAGAGAAGAGACGGAACCATCGTCAGCAATAATTTCCAACTTCACCCGCCTCGAAACAAGAACACAAATATATTTCGCAACACGTGCGGCAATTTGGAATACCCGCTCTTATTTGAGGCCTGCCGACGCGGATCCGCATTCGAGTGCACATTTTACCAAGCCACCGCCGCAAAAGATGGCTTGTGCAAAGAAGTTACTTGACCATCGCGTAAAGCAAGTCATCACACTTGGACATCGAGTTATAAGAATCGTAAGCGGATTGGTGTAGGTTTACCTGGGAATCCTGGAAAGAATTAGATAGGGCGTTCAGTTTGCGTTCCCAGGAGCTTCCTGGCGCCGGGATGGGTAATTTAATCTCGATAAGTTGTGAATACTTAATTCGATTATGTGATGACGAAGTTCCGGATGTAAGCGACAGTATTTGATTCTGCGCAAAGGCGGAAAGCAGGAGAAGTGCTAGCTTAAACGGCGAAACGTCCTCCTTTACACGAAGCACCTCAAATTCGTTAGAACAGGTCAGAGGAGCCGGAAAATTGGGCACGACCAATACCCTTGGAATCCTGGGATTAATTTTCGAAAAAAGAACGTCACCTGGATAGCACGGCTGCCCTGGATATTTAGGCTTGTAATGCATCAGTTCGCGGATATTTAAAAAACCAAAATCGCCAACATGCAATACGCTGATGCACTTAGGCTCATGCCATCGGTCGTCTGCCTTTGAGATCTGCAAACCTGGTTCTTCGAAAAGTTCGTCCCAGCTCTGTTGACCAGCCCTGGCGCATTCTGGCTGCAGGACAAGGTCTCCGAGCCTCACAGGGGAGAATTCAGCGTCCTTGCTCTTGGACGAAAGAACGGACAGCGTTTTATATCGGCGGGCGGAGTGATGGTTTGGCGTCCAACCGTCACGGCTGAGCCGGTCAAACGTTGTTATAACGCAAGAGGGTTCTTCCGAAAGTATTTGGCCCTCAGCCTTACCATGCGAGAAATCGGAAAAGTGCCTCTGGATCGTTTCGAGGTCGTTAACACCTCCATTCGGCTTTTTAATCGGGACCCCCTTCCGGGATGCTACGTCAAAACCGAGGTCGTTCGAAATTGCGATAAAAGTCTTCTTCTCGGTCGCCGGCATCTTCTGCATGTGCAATACGCACGTTTTTGTCCGCGTTCCGGCCTGGCCAAAGGTCACCGACGGCAATTCTGTAATTGAACGCAGAACAAAATTCTTCGCCAGTCGGTCTCTGACTAAGGTTGGCAGGCCCGCTGCTGAGATAATTGCGTCGGGCACGACGGCCAGGACGGTTCCGCCAGGTTTCAAAAGGGCATAATACCGGTCCAGAAACAGAAGCTCTGAATCAATTGTTGCCGTAGAGGTTTCAATTATGTCGTGGAGCAAGGGATATTTAAGACGACTAGAGGCCCGCAAATCGGATGAAGAGAACCTCGCGCCGAACGGCGGATTAGTCAAGATCAAGTCGCACCGTCCTGAGTACGAATCCAAAGGCGAGTCCCCAACGAGGGAATTGCCTCTGTAGATAAGGGCCCTCACCGTGTTGAAGAGCATCAAGTTCAGCTTCGTTAAACGAGCCATCCTGTCGACCTTGTCTTGTCCGACCAATCTGATTTCCAGTTCCGCCAATTTGGCGTCGTGAATCGCCTTGGAATAAAACTGCGCGAGGAAAGAGCCTACGCCGCAAGACGGATCAATAACGGTGAATGGCCCTTTCGAATGCTGGTGCCTAATTTCTTCGACGGCGAGGTTGCACATATAAGAGACAACTTCCGGCGGAGTCATGTACTGAGCATCTTCGATATTATTCCTGAAATTGTCCCGGACAAAGTGTCCAAAAGCTTCATTCAAAAGCTCAAAATTTCGGTTCGAATTGACCTGTCGTAACGAGCCATTGAAAGTGTTTACAACAAGGTCGACGATTTTTTCCGCAATTTCTGCTTCCGAATCTGGAATGCTGAGGCTTGGTTTTAATCCCAAAAGAGATTCGCCGTCGGTATTGACAAAAATTGGACTTTGAGCGACATGGACCAGCATTTCATTCAATCGGCCGACAAGCGATTTGATGCGTCCGGTACGGTACGCAAAGAGAACGTCTTTAAGCGGGGGAATACCTTTAGCTCCGTGTAATTGCGCGATTTCGATACTGAGCAGCTTTACAATTTCATCCAATTTCGTATTCGAATCGTCCAGTCTGCCAGTTCGATGGAATGTTTCTCGAAGGTCTAAAAGCCCACGGTTGAAGCGATTGTAAAGCTCGTTGCTCGTCATAGATAATAATCTACGCCCAGATTATAATCTGAAGCAAGAACAAAAAATGGCAGAAAATTCGTGATTTTCGCTACCGATGCCCTAGGACTGCGATGCGCG
>DASYZW010000099.1:0-3506 GCA_035945915.1 Verrucomicrobiia bacterium
CACCTCGGCAAAACTGCCTTCGTCATAAGATTTTTCGCGAAATCGCACTGTGTAAGCATTTAAAGTGCGCCGCGGATGAATCGATCTTGCGACCGCGGCCACGAGCGATGAATCAACGCCTCCACTTAAAAATATACCGAAATCCACTTCCACATCGGTTTGCCGGGCGACGGCATTTCGGAAAATCCGGTCAAACAAATCCGTTGAAATACTTTGTTTGGGCATACCCGAAACTTTCCACCTCCAATAAGTATGCCGACTCATACCACTTTCATCAAATTCGACACGCTCGCCGGGGGCTACTTTTTGAATTTCTGTAAAGGGAGTGGACGGCGCCGGAAAAATGCCGAATTGCAGATATTCATTGATTGCCGGTTTGTTCAATTTTGCGGTCAACCGGCGGTCAGACGCGAGGGCGGCAAATTCAGTGGCAAAGATAATTTCCTTTCCACGCATCGTAAAGAATAGCGGACGTTCCCCGGCGCGATCACGGGCGAGGATCAGGCGCGGCAACCGGGGATCCCAAACCGCAATCGCGAAGGTGCCGGCCAGCTTCTCGACAAATTTTACGCCGAGCTCAAGGTAAAGACCAGGAATGACCGCCACATCGGTTTCGCGTTGCACCGGACGCCCGCGTTCCGCGAGCCATTCCCGCAATTCCCGATGATTGTCGATCTCCCCATTACAGACGACAATCACCCCACTGGTGTCATCCACAATTGGCTGATTGGAATCAGCCAGTCCACGAATCGCCAGTCTCGTTGCTCCTAAAATAGCGGCGCCGGTCGCCGTAAAGCCGACGTCGTCCGGTCCACGATGTTCCATGGACCGAAGCATTGCTAAAACGCGTCGGCGGCTGGCCTCGGGTTCAAGCGCTACGGAAAGCGCAACATTGCCACAAATGCCACACATAGTGTCCGTGCCGCTCTACCCGGAGACAGCGCCGTGTCGCTGCCGCCTGAGGTCGACTTTTTGAGTCGATTCGTTCTGTTCCATCTGCATTAGATTATGCAAAGGGTATATGAAACTAAAATGAAGAATACATGAATTTTTTTTCATGTTGGCCTCCTTTTCCAAAAATGGTTTAAGATTAATGGCGCATCGCCGATATTCCCCGTGAAACGTCGAAACTCAAAACATGGACACCATAAGCAACATTGCAAATACTAATAATGCGCTGATACACCAGATGACCGGCAAACAATCGCCCGCTTCGATCGGCGCGACCAACGTTTCCGGTCCGGTTGATCGTGACGGTGATCACGATGGAAGCCTTCCAGGCGTCCCTGATGCCGGCGATCGCCTGCTCAACGTGACCGCATAGGTCGCCGATTCCCGGTCAGCCTTGGCCAGAAGCCGATCTGGGCCGCCGGCGCAGGCGGGGTTGCTTTTAATTTGACGATATCGCGCTTCACGGTTCAATTACGACGTGCGCGCGATGATTCTGGAGAAACCTGGCGAACCGCTTCGTGCTTTGGATGTCCCAACACCACAACCACGCGCGAACGAAGTTTTAATTCGCGTCTCCACCTGTGGCGTCTGCCGGACAGACTTGCACGTGACGGATGGCGAACTGCCGAATCCCCAATTGCCCCTGACTCCCGGCCACGAAATTATCGGCGTGGTGGCTGAACGCGGAAGAAACGCGCGCCGTTTTAGAATAGGCCAGCGCGTCGGCGTTCCCTGGCTGGGTTGGACCTGCGGAAAATGCAGATATTGCCGCCAAGGCCAGGAAAATCTCTGCGATCGAGCCATTTTCACCGGCTACACCCGCAATGGAGGTTACGCGGAATTTACCGTGGCTCACGAACGATTTTGCTTTCCAATCAAGGTTGAAGGGCCGGACGCCAATATCGCTCCCCTGCTCTGCGCCGGTTTAATCGGTTTTCGTTCGCTCGCCAAAACTGGAAACGCGAAAAACCTTGGCATTTACGGCTTTGGCGCCGCCGCGCATATCATTGCACAAGTGGCCAGCCACCAGGGGCGCCGCGTTTTCGCCTTTACCCGGAGCGGTGATTTCAAGGCGCAACGGTTCGCCAAATCCCTTGGCGCGGTTTGGGCGGGCGATTCTGAATCGGTCCCGCCGGAAAAATTGGACGCGGCGATTATCTTCGCTCCTGTTGGCGCATTGGTACCGGCTGCGCTTGCCGCTGTGGACAAAGGCGGCATAGTCGTATGCGGCGGCATTCACATGAGCGAAATCCCCGCCTTTTCGTATGATTTGCTTTGGGGCGAACGCACGATTTGTTCGGTGGCGAATCTCACTCGCCGTGACGGCGAGGATTTCTTTAAAATCGCTCCCGGCGTTCCAGTTCGCACTGCCGTGGAAATCTACCCTTTGGACCACGCAAACGAAGTTCTCGCAAAATTGCGAACCGGAAAAATCCATGGAGCCGCTGTCCTGATACCGAATTCGTGACCGCGATCGTGCAGGAATTAAATCTCGCCGCGAACCGGGCAAGCGCGAGTGTTCTTAATTTTTTCCTTTTTCCCATTCTCTTTTTAATTTTGAATTTCCACCAATGAAATTCCGCAGCCTCCTCCCCATGCTCACCGCGGCCGGCGCCGTCTCTTTTCAGCAGACCGCCCCGGCCCAACCGGCAACTCCCGCCAGCCCCAACCTCATTGTCATTCTGATTGACGACATGGGCTACGGAGACATCGGACCATTTGGCTCCAAACTGAACCACACGCCCAACCTCGACCGCATGGCCCGGGAAGGCATGAAACTTACCAGCTTCTACGGCGCCCCGGTCTGTACACCGTCGCGCGCACAAATCCTGACGGGTTGCTACGCCAAACGGGTTTCGCTGCCGGACGTCATCTTCCCTGCCTGTCCAATTGGATTAAGCCTCCAGGAACATACCGTCGCCGATTTGCTCAAAACACGGGGTTATGCCACCCTGGCCATCGGCAAATGGCATGTCGGCGATCAACCGGAGTTTTTACCCACCCGTCATGGATTTGACCATTTCTTTGGTCTGCCCTATTCGAACGACATGGGAGCGCACCCAAACGCAACCGGACGGGAATCCACCTACCCGCCTCTGCCCTTGCTGCAGGATAAACATATTATCGAAGCGCCGGTGGACCAGGACACGCTTACCGCGCGATACACGGAACAAGCGCTCAATTTCATTACTGAAAACCGGGACCATCCATTTTTCCTCTATCTGGCGCACACCGCTGTCCATGTGCCGATTCATCCGGGTGCGGCTTTTCGCGGCAAATCCGGTAATGGTCTCTACGGCGACTGGGTTGGAGAAGTAGACTGGAGCGTTGGTCGCGTCCTCGAAACGCTCAAGCAATTTAATCTGCAAAATAACACCCTGGTGCTATACACCAGCGATAACGGCCCTTGGCTGGTACAGGGAAAAGATGGCGGAACCGCCGGTCCATTACGCGGAGGAAAAATGACAACGTGGGAGGGTGGAATGCGCGAACCAACGATTGCGTGGTGGCCGGGAAAAGTTCCCGCCGGCGCCGTTTGCGATGCCGTAGCCTCC
>DASYZW010000100.1:0-3591 GCA_035945915.1 Verrucomicrobiia bacterium
GTGGACCTTGCGGCCACGATCAGCGAACGCGAATCCGACATGCTCAATGCCGCCGAAGACCTGCAATTCGAAAAAGCCGCCCTCCTCCGCGATCAAATCAAGGAACTTAAACGCATGATGAACGGAGAAAAAGCCGAGGAGCCGGCCTCAGCCGCCCGGGGAAGTTATCGGAGACAGAAGCGGGCGAGAAGATGACGCTTCGCGCGACATGCGCGCCAGCGTTGTTACCCTGACCTGATCCGCGGCATCGGTCCGTCTTTTTCTCATTTGCCATCTTGCGCTTTTGGTTATTCTGACGGCGTGAAAGCGGCCATTTTCCACGGGAAGGGAAACATTCGAATTGAAGACGTTACTCCCGCAGTCCTTAAGCCGGGCGAAGTGCGCGTGCAAATCGCCGTGGCGCTGACGTGCGGGACCGACCTGAAAGTCGTCAAACGCGGCTATCATGCCAAAATGCTCACCCCGCCGTCGCCTTTTGGACACGAATTGGCGGGCACAATTTGCGAAATCGCCGATACCGGCGGCGTCCCTTCTGCCTGGAACATTGGCGATCCCGTGGTCGTGGCCAATTCAGCCCCCTGTGGCGCCTGCTTCTTCTGCCGGAACCGCCAGGAAAATCTGTGCGACGATCTGCAGTTCTTGAACGGCGCTTACGCCGAGACGATCGCCGTGCCTGAGCGGTTCGTGAAAAAGAACATGGTGAGGCTGAAGCCTGAAACCGCTTTTGAAGACGCCGCCCTGGCTGAACCGTTGGCCTGCGTGGTCCAGGGCGTCGAAGACCTGAATTTGAAATCCGGCCAAAGCGTCCTGGTGCTCGGCGCCGGCCCCATTGGCCTCATGTTTGTCGCTCTGGCAAAACATCTGGGCTGCCATGTGAGCGTCGCCGGACGTGGCTCGAATCGTTTGCGCGCGGCGCTCCGCCTGGGAGCCGAACGCGTATTCGATGCCGGAAAAGAGGGAAATATTATCCAGGCAGTCACGGGTCATGCGGGGGATGAAACCTCGCCGCACACCGCAAAATCCGAAATGCCGGCAGCCTGGAAACCCGCCGCGACACCGCGTTTCGATGTGGTTATCGAGGCAATCGGAAAACCGGAAACCTGGGAAGCGGCCGTGCGCCTGGTCCGGAAAGGCGGCGCCGTGAACTTTTTTGGCGGCTGTCCCGGGGGCGCCACCGTGTCTTTAGACACGCACACGCTTCATTATTCCAGCCTGAAACTGCTGGCCAGTTTTCATCACACCCCCCGCACGTTTCGACGGGCGCTCGAATTTATTGAAGCCGGAGTCATCCGCGCGCGGGACTTTGTGGACGGAGAATGGCCGTTGACGAAATTGCCCGAACTTTTCCAACAAATGGCGGCGGGAAACCACGCGATTAAGACGCTGGTCCGCGTGCGCCAGCACGCGGGAACGACCACCGCTCGCTAAAGAAACTCTGAAGTTTTTCGGCCGGCTTTTTACCGGCTGATGAAATCGGTCACGACCGTGTGCAGTTTTTTCAGGTCCGGCAGGTTGATATACATCATATGCCCGGCGTCGAACTGCGCATAGACGATGTTCGTGCGGTAGTTGGGATCCAGCGACATATGGTCCAGGGCATAGCGCGTCGTATCAATCGGGCAAACCAGGTCGCAGCGCCCGCCCAGCACCAGCACCCGCATGTAGGGATTTTGGTTCATCGTTGAAGCCAGCCGTTGGGAAGCATTCGGGTAATTGTCCGGCGCCCCGTAATTCCAGGGTTGGACGCCCGCGATCGTTTCGTAGGGCAAATCATCCTTAAATTTCAATTCGTCCCGCACATAGGCGTTCACCGCGGCGGAAAACGGTCCATTCACCGCCGCGTCAGAGGGATCAAAGTCGGGATATTCGGAGGGAGGATCATCATCGCGACCCGTCAATCGCGCATCGTAAGCGCCCAAAATCAGCCCCTGGTCATGCAGCAATTGCTTTCGGAAAATTCCCGGATCGATGCGCAGGTTGTTATCAATAATCACGTTGGTCGTCAGGCCGGTAAGCCGCGACAGTTCGGTCGCCACCCGTTCGCGCTCGGCGCTGGTAATCGAATCACCCTGTTGCAACGCCGCGGCATATTCGCCTTTCGCAAACTGGCGGCATTCGGTCAGCGCCGTATCCAGGTCATCTTGCAGGTCCTGCGGTAATTTCTTATGAAAATGCGCCGCCGCCGTGTACGCCGGCAAATACAACGGATACGGTATGTCATTGCCCGGATCGTCGGCAATCGTTTGAAAATTCAGGACGCCTGAAACCAGGATCAGCCCGTTCAAATACATTCCGTACCGGTCGCGCAAGTGGTCGGCCAGGCCGGCGGCGCGAAAGACGCCGTAGCTTTCACCGCACAGGAATTTCGGCGATAGCCAGCGATCATGCCGCGTCGTCCAAAGCCGGATGAACTCCCCAATCGAATCCAAATCCGCCGTGTCACCGAAGAAATTCTCGGGTTTTTCATCCTTTGCCGCGCGGCTGAATCCCGTGGCGACCGGATCGATGAAAACCAAATCACTCGCGTTCAGGATGGAATAGTTATTGTCCTCCAGTTGAAACGGCGGCGGCGGCAGCGTGCCGTTCTCATTCATTTTTACCCGGCGCGGTCCGAGGGCCCCGAGATGCAGCCAAATCGAAGACGAGCCCGGGCCGCCATTGAAGCAATATGTCACCGGACGTTTTGACTTGTCGTAGTCGCCCACCCGCGAATACGCCACATAGAAAACGGACGCGATGGTATTGCCGTCCTTTTTAAGCACCGGCAGCATCCCCGTCTCTGCGACATATTTGACGCTTTCGCCGCCGATGGTTACCGTATTGGTCGTCAGCACCGGGGCGTTCGTCGCTTCCGGGATTATCACCGGAATATCTCTTGGAGCTGCCGCCGCGTTCGTGTCTGCGTCGCTTAACCCGGATTTCGAGTCGGCAAAGGCTAATCGCGCCGCCGCGGCCAGAGTCAAAAGTAGAAGAGTCCTTTTCATTTTTATTTTTTAGAGAATGCCGTTTGTGTAATCGGAACGCAAACGGAAATGGCTTGGTGTGGCAGTGATGCCTTCCTCACCTGGCAGGCTGCTTGCCATGTTTCCCTGGGGCTTCCGTTTATATCGCTCCCGCGATCGCATCGCCCATCTCACGGGCGCCGATTTTCCGCGCGCCGCTCTCGGCTGGATTGAAAATATCGCCCGTGCGATTTCCGGCTTCAATGGCTTTAGCCATTGCGTTTTCAATGGCGGCCGCCGCGTCGTTCAGGCCAAAGCTGTGCCGAAGCATCAAGGCCGCCGAAAGGATCTGCGCAATTGGATTGGCCAAATTCTTTCCCGCAATGTCCGGCGCGGTGCCGCCCGCGGGCTCGTAGAATCCAAATACGGTGTCGCCGCTCGCCGCGCCGAGGCTCGCGCTGGGCAGCATTCCCAATGACCCGCCCAGGGCCGCCGCTTCATCGCTTAAAATGTCGCCAAACATGTTTTCGCATAACATGACATCGAACTGCGTCGGCCGCAGCACCAGTTGCATCGCCCCGTTATCCACGAATTGGTGCTCCAATTGCACGTCGGGATAGTGTTTACCCGTTCGTGTGACTACATCCCG
>DASYZW010000101.1:0-2514 GCA_035945915.1 Verrucomicrobiia bacterium
TAACCGACCTGAAAGAGGAAATTCTCGGGCGCGGTTTGAGCGCGATGCTGGTCAGCAACCCATGCAATCCGACCGGGCAGTTGCTGGAAGGAAAAGAATTATCCGCCTGGTGCGACCTGGCGCGCGAATGCCAGTGTTCGATGATTTTCGACGAGTTCTATTCGCATTACATCTACACTGATGGGAAGGCGGGCAGGCCCAAAATGATTTCGGCGGCTGAATACGTGGACGACGTTGATAGCGACCCGATTATTGTGGTGGACGGCCTCACGAAAAACTGGCGGTATCCGGGCTGGCGAATCAGTTGGACCCTGGGACCAAAGGCGGTGATTGAGGCGATCGCGAGCGCGGGCTCCTTTTTGGACGGCGGCGCCAATCACCCGTTTCAGAATGCCGCGTTGGATTTGCTCAATCCAACGAATGCCACGGCGGAGACGTTGGCCATTCAGCAACACTTTGGCAGGAAGCGGCGGATGGTGTTGTCCCGGCTTAAAAAACTGGGCATCACCGCGGACGCCGCGCCGGCCGGGGCATTTTATGTGTGGGCCAACCTTTCAAAATTGCCGGCGCCCCTGGATGACGGGATGAGCTTTTTCCGCGAATGCCTTAAGGAAAAAGTAATCATCGTCCCCGGTGTTTTCTTCGACGTGAATCCGGGCAACCGGCGCTCGATGATGCGTTTCAAGAATTATTGCCGGATTAGTTTCGGGCCGGAGATTGAGAAGTTGGAGCTTGGGCTCTCTGCGATCGATCGGGTAATCGCAAAATTTAAATAACGTCTGCAATTTCTTCGAGGTATCGGTTGGAATCATTTGCCATCCTGATCCCGATTTCTGGCATAAGATTTGCAAAAATAGAGCGTTGCTATGGAGGACTGCCAGAATTCGCGCTGGATTACAACGCAATTTGCATTCGCATTTGCAATATTCATTGTCGCCGGCTTAATGCTTGCCGGCTGTGTCACGCGGCAAACCACCAGCCCGGCACGGTCCGCCACGGAACAATTGCTGTTGAGTTCGGCGGCGGACGAGGCGCTGGCCCACGCCAATTTAAGCATGTTCGCCGGGCAAAGCGTCTATTTGGACTTCACTTACTTTGACAGTTACGACTCAAAATATGTCGAAGGCACAATTCGTGACGCCTTCAGCCGGGCGGGCGCATTGATAGCAACCGACGCCAAGACCGCAGATGTCATTGTGGAAGCGCGCTCGGGAGCCTTTTCACTCGACACGAACTCCGGTTTTTTCGGGATTCCAAGCATACCGCTGCCGATACCGGGGACGGCCGAGGAACCGGTAACGCCCCAGGTGGCTTTTTACTCGTCGCAAAGCCAGGTCTCTTACGCAAAATTTGCGTTGCTCGCGTATTCCGCGAAAACTCACGCTCATATCTATTCAAGCGGTTCCCTGGATGGGAGGGCGTATAATACGTATAAAGCGATGTTGTTCGTATCCTGGTGGGCCACCGACGTCCCGGAAAAAGCCACAAGCGCCCGCAAACACAAATATGAAGTGTGGTTTCCGCAGGCTGACACGCAGAATGTTCCGGAGAAGCGATGAACCGGCCCCGTATTTGAGGGCGTTCGATAGTTAGTGATGAACCGTCGCCGGCGTTTCTCGCCATGGTTTTCCCATCTGGTATTGCGACAGAATTTGCCGCATCGCGGCCGCGCCTTGAGTGTCGCCGGACTCGGTCGCCAATTGAATGGCGGTTTGCGCTGTGGCGATGGCGTCGGGAAATCGTCCCGCTTCGGCATAAGCCGCAGCCAGGGTGTTGACCATGCCTGGTTGCTTAAACCCGGTCATTCGGCAGGCCTTTTCCGCGTCACGGACCGCTTCCGTTCCGTCGCGAATAGAATTGTCCGGGCATGTGGCCAACACCCACGCCAGATTGTTGAGCGCGGTCACTTCGGTGGACGGACCCGGTTTGAGGGACAACGTGCGTTTGAGATCAGTCACCGCGCGCCCCTGGTTCCCAAGCGCATAATCCAATGTCGCCAGCTCCATGCACGTATCCGCATCCGGTCCGAAATTGACCGACGTTTGAAAATGCCGGACGGCCTCCGCGTTGCGGCCTTCAAGCTCGAGCAATCGCGCATACATTTTGTTTGCAACCGGATCGCGCGGCCTGATTTTCAAAAGGGCCAGGTATTGCTCCTCGGCGGCGCGGTAATTTTTTTGCAGGACAAGGGCATATCCATAATTCAAGCGCGCGTCGGTATTGTCCGGATTGTATTTGATCGATCGCTGGAAAAATCCGGCTGCTTTTGCATAGTCCCCTTGGGTCGCGTAAATGACCCCCAGGTCGTTAAGCGATCCCCATGAGGCGGGGTTTTTTGAAATTGAGTTCGCCATTAACTTTTCTTCGCTCCTGAACATGCCGGCCCACGTAAAGCATGAAACTGAAAAAACCGCGAGAACAAGGATTGCAACGACGCGGAAGACACTTCCAGTTGTCAACCCGGCCAGCGCGGCAGCAATGAGCGCCACGATTGCCGGCAACGCCGAGTACTGA
>DASYZW010000102.1:0-3932 GCA_035945915.1 Verrucomicrobiia bacterium
ACACCCTCCTACGCCCCGATGCGGTGCTACGGAGGGCGGGCCCTCCATTGGGGACGAGACAGGGTTGTTGCAACGTGGGCTTGCCTCCAGTCCGGAAAAGGCCACCGCACCGAATCCACGACGATACTCTGTGCCCTTTCAATCGAACACATTAAATCGTCCGGGGCGTGACGCGAAATGAAGTTTGGGCGGACTGGCAGGTCCGCCCTGCCAGGAATCGTATTTTGGATCAGTTAAAGCAAAAGTCCGAGGGCGTCTGCCTTCGGACTTTTTGAAATTGCGCTTTCAGCGCGCCGAGCTGGAGGAAGCTTAGGCGACCTGGAATTTGCGGGCGAACAGGCCGCAAGCGCCCAAAGCGAGGCCCAGCATAATGATGGTCGTTCCGCCGTCGGGGACAGTTGAACCACCGCCATTGTTGTTGCCATTGCCGGAGGTCGAGGTTGCGCTGAAATCAATTTGGAATTTCTCGTTTGCGCCGGAACCTTCGAGGCTCCAGGTCGCCTCGGTGGCGTCATAGCCGGTTGCAAATGCCGTGCCGACGCCGCTCAGTGAAATGGAACTGGCGGAGACGCTCGCGTCGAGCAGGCTCGTCAGGTCAAACGAATAGCTGATACCGCCCACTTTGAATGACCAGAGAGGATCGACCGGGGAAGTGAGCGATGCGCTCGTGCCAGTGCCGGTGTAGGAGATGGTATTGAACGTGGCCAGCGCGCCGCCGGTCAGGGCATAGGCGCCTGTGCCGCCGATATCGAGCCACGGGTTATCGGGAGAAAACGTTGTCACTCCGCCCGAAACGGATGCGCCGGAAAAGCCAAGAAAACCAATATCACCGGTGATGGGTACCGCCCGGACAACGGCTGTTGCCAAAAGCGCCGCCACGATCCCGCCAGCCAAACCAATCTTTGTCTGCATCTTTAAATCCTTATGTCCTTTTATGTTTCCTGTTGTGTTTAAGCCCGAAAAAGCCGAATAAAATTGGGCCATACCCCGTTTATGGGTCTGCTACGCGTGGTTTAGCAATGGCAGTGCCAAATCGAAAAAAGCCGCAACCATAACAGATGCAAGCAACTCAAAATAAGTTATTTATCAATTAATCGCACGATTGAAGCCCGGCGGCTGCGCGGGAGAAAAATTGTAAAGCAGTCCGACGCTTTATTTACGGCATAGGTGGCTACGCGTTGTGGTAAGTCCCTAAAATCAGCCGTTTTCCGTTAAATTGCTGTAATTGTAAAGGTTCTTAACATTTTTCCGGTTTCGGCCACGGTTATGGTTGGGCCGCTCTGATTCCTTCCGGCGAACACACGCGCCCCCGCGTGTACCGACGCAAGCGAGGTATCATGGTTCTTCGGCTGCGTCACGAAGTGTCCTGGACTGCGGCGGCAATCCGGTCTGCGGGAGCGACGCCGCTTTGGATCACGTTCATCGTACTGGCGAACCGTTAGCCGGATTGGATATTCGAATGGCGATAACAATTTCGCTTCAGTGCGACGAGCGTTTTTGGTCGTCATGCGATCCAAATTAGGGCGAACCGGCAGGTTCGCCCTACCAGGTGCAGGGCATAGCGGCGTCACTGCCTGGCCAACCCGTTCCCCGTTTCAACGTTTTTAACCTTTATCGGATCAACGCTTACTGCGCGGGCGGTGAGGTGGAATTCAAAAATGGCGAAGAGCTGCCTTGTCCGTAAATACTCTCAAACTTCGCGATGCGCTGGGCGGTGGGACTGGCGGAAAGCCACTGGATATCGCGCGGATCCGGCTGAACCGGTTTGCCCGTTGGGATGCCATTGGCGTTTAGCCCGATATTGCCCAGGGCCGGTACGAGCGAGGTCGGCGACGATTGTGGCCCGACAGTGACGGCGAGGTTCGCATTCGGCTGGCCTGGATGGTTGCGCGGCAATGGGTAGATCGAACGTTTGCCGCCGAGGGAAGCGTCGATGTCGTCGAGGACTTTGCCGTACTGGGATTTCTTGTTCGGGTCCGGTTCGCCGTCGAATTTGGACTGGTACTGTTGCCGGAGCGCGAGCGCGTTGGCCAGCGCGGTCTGTTGATGGGCCGGGTCGTTGGACGGGTTGGAAGGCGCGGATAGTTGGATGCCGGTCCGGCTCATATCGGGGTCGGTGGATAGCCATTGGTTGACGCGCTTGAGGCCGTCGGGCGAGAGCTGGCCGGTGGCATTGAGTTGCATGGCGGTCCTGAGGAAGTTTTGTTTCTGCGCGATTCCGGCCTGCTGTTGCTGTTGCTGGATCGTGCCGGCCTGGCGATCGGCCGTGTCGGCCTGCCTTTGCTCGATGTTGGCGTAGTGCTGCATCATGGCGTTGCGGAACGATTGTTCGATGGCATTACGCTGGGCTTCTTCCTGGATGCTGGCGTTTAAGGCGCGGTTGCGCGCGAGGTTGTCGGCGGCGGCCTGGAGTGAGGATTCGAGGAGTTCGGCGGAGTGAAGGTTCATAGGTTGGGATTTGATTAAGTCGGTGAAACGTTGAATCGTTAAAAAAGATGCGCGCGAAGTGCGACAGTTTGTTGGAATCAGGCGCCGCATCTTTGGAAATAATATTTGACATTTAAAAGGTTACGAATGAAGTTGTGACTAACCAATACAACTGTAACAGGAAGGGGGCGGGGTAATTTTCGTACGAAATATGTAGGCATGCAAAGCACGTTTGAAGAGATACGGAACCAGATCCATGAAATACGCAGTTTCCTTGGGCCATTTGATCTGAAATTAGCGAGTTTGGATGATCGAATTCTTGAGAACCGGGCGTTCTTCGAAGAGCGGTTTGGGCGGATTGAAACCACAGCCATGGCCAGCTCGTTTAAGATCGACGAGCAGGCGGCAAAAATCAGGGACCTTCTGGAGCGAGTCGGTTTGATTGAACGGACCCTGAAGATCCCGGTCCCTCCCGAACGGCAGAACGCCGCGCCGGTGCGGGAGGACAAGGCGGTCCCGGAGCTTTTGCCGCAAAAACCCGGTCCCTGACAGGCTGCCGGCCGTTTTTGCCGCGGTGAGGTCCTGCGGACTGCGCGGAGTTTTTCCGTTCATGATTTTCCTTCGGTGGGGCAGATCGGCTATCGAGTGACACAGATAATGTTTGACATTTATTGACCTTCATCTAAGTTGGCGCCGGATCGCTTCAACAGCGAAGGGAGGGGGCGGGTGAATCATCATATTCAGATTTTTGCATGCGAGACATGTTCGAAGAAATACGGCGTCAGATTCACGAAATTCGAAATCTTTGGGCGCCATTTGATTTCAAGCTGGCGGGACTGGATCACCAGATTGCCGCGATGCGAGCTGAACTCGATGCCAGGATTGGCGGAGTGGAAACCCGGGTTTTGGCGAATTCATTTAAAATTGACGAGCACGGGACAAGAATGGATGCGCTTTGGGAGCGGGTTGAGTGGCTTGAAACGTTTTTGAAAGTTCCACCCAAGCCGGCTCGGGCGAAGTCGATGCCCGTGCACGAGGACAAAGCGGAACCGGAAATCCTGCCGCCGCAGAATCCGGCACCGTAGCCGGCCGGGGAACTCGTGAGATTCCGCGCGCTGGAATCGACGAAACGCCGTCGGCCGTGGCCGGCGCCCGCATCAACGTTTCTACCGGCGTCGCTGACAATAACAGTGAGTTTGGAACTTCGCAGATTCGTCATTTTTTTTGACTTTTCAAACACGTTCGCGTATGGTGCTCATCAGCCGTAACAACGGAAACAAGGAGGGGGCGAGGATGAAACGTTTGTTTATTTTAAAATGGAAAAGTCATTTCGAGATGCCCGGACCCAAATCCGTGAAATTCGCAGTTGCCTTCGACCTTTCGATATCCTGTTAGCGCGCCTGGAACATCGGATCGCCGAAATGGCGGACCTGTTCGACGAAAAGGTCGGTGAACTGGAATCAAAGTTTTTAAGAGAATCATTTTCAGATAGCAGCGCGTCCGGC
>DASYZW010000103.1:0-1819 GCA_035945915.1 Verrucomicrobiia bacterium
CTAAAGCCGGGAATCCAGGCCAAAGGTCTCTGACTTTTCATCAGGCCGCTAGACCGCCGGCGGTTTCCGCCCCTTCGTCTTCAATCCCAGCGCGCTCATGAAAAAGCTCGAAAATACGCCCTGAATTCCGATAACAATGAGCGTCGCGGCGGGAATCAGTCGCCTCAGGTTTTCTTCCATGGACGGCAACTCCCCGAAGTGGAATTTTCCCCAAAGCCACATGGAGCGCGCCAGCAACGCAATGCCGATTAGAAATACCGCCAAACTCAGCAGAATCCCTTTTTCCAGCGTAAAAAATTTCAGCACACGCGTGAGTTTCGGGTCGTCGGGCAGGAGTCCCTCGGCAATCGCGAATACCTTTGTAAAAAATGCGAATGCCACTAACTGAAAGCCTACAATGGCCGTCATGCAACTCACCGAGAGGGTCCCGACGTTTAGCGTGACCGCCCCCAAAGGAATATCGCCCATTGCCAACGCGGCGGACATGCATGTTCCAATCAGGAACAGCGCAATCCCGGGAACCAGGAATAACCAGCGCGGGGAAAACAGCAGCATGAAACGCAAGTGACGCCATCCGTCGCGCCACGGCTTTAGATGCGGCGGCCGCGAGCGCCCGTCCTTGCTCAAGGTCACCGGAACTTCAGTGATCTTTTGTTTCTTGAGCGTTGCCTTGATGACCATTTCCGACGCGAATTCCATTCCCGTGGTTTGAAGGTCCAGCGCTTCAAACGCGTCCCGCGTATAGCCGCGAAGGCCGCAGTGAAAATCATGGGCGGGGCACTTAAAAAACAAACGCCCGATAAACGATAGAATTGGATTGCCGATCCAGCGGTTCTTCCATGGCATCGCGTTCGGCAGAATCGTGCCTCCGCCGGACGGAAGCCGGCAGCCCATGACCAATTCGTATCCTTCCTGGAACTTTTTAACAAATCGATCCGCCTCGGCGAAATTATAACTGTCATCGGCGTCACCCATGAGAATCCATTTGCCCTTGGCCGCCCGCGTCCCGCCAATGAGCGCGCTTCCATAGCCCTTTTCACCGATCGTGACCACGCGCGCCCCCAGTTTTTCCGCAATCGCTTGCGAGCCATCGGTGCTTCCATTATCGGCAATGAGGATTTCGCCCGGCACGCGGGCGTTTGCGATGCCCGTCTTCGCCTTTTCAATGCAGCGCGCAATCGTCTCGGCCTCATTGAGGCACGGCATGAGAATCGTTAAATCAACCGTTTCAGGCATGGTCAGCTCCATAGTTTAGTCGGCAGCGGGGCGACAGCCAGTGCCGGCAAAAAATTGGCCAGTTCAACCCGCCGAACTTCGAATATGACGATGGTAATAATGCACGCAAGCATTCCGGCGGCGGCCCCGATGGAGTCGAGCCCGGCCTGCGAAACGTTGGGTTTGACATAAATCTGCACGCTCAACGCCACCGCGCTAAAAAATACGAGGACCGGCAGGGCCGATAGCGCGGCGGGCCAATGAAAAATTTTGACAAAACCCAGCATCGCCAGCGCATCCATGGCGGCTTTTACCGCAAGAAAATAGAAATACCCTGAAAGCCCGTCGGTGACCGCGCCGACGATGCCCAGCGGGGCCGCGCAAAATAAAATGGCGCAGGCATTGAAGGCGTTGGAGGAATTCATCGCGGGATTTTTTTGAGCCGCCGTGATGGCGCTCCCGGCAAGGCGTCCCAGGTAATTCGACATCTTCTGGAACCGCAACAGTTTCCCGGCCCAGAATCCAAAGACGACGGCAAGAAACATGATCAGAATCGCTTTGATGGACGGCCAAAACGCTCCATCGATGCTGAGATAAATAAGTC
>DASYZW010000104.1:0-4176 GCA_035945915.1 Verrucomicrobiia bacterium
CCTTACATTTTCCAGGGTCCCGGCAGCATTGCCGGTCCTGAATCATTTAATTACATCGGCTCCGGCCGTCTTACACTTAATGTAAACAATACCTATTCCGGCGGCACAGTGATCAGCAATTCCAGCGCTTATGTGCTTCTCCAGAATTACGGAAGTTTCGGCACCGGGCCGTTGACATTTGGCTTGGCGGGCGGCCAAATGGAAATTGTCCCGGCAGGCACCGCCTCCTCGGGTATCGAAGGAACCGTGAACGTGGCTGATAACTTCACCATCTTGCCTGATGCCGACAGTAGTTTTGGAGTCGTTTTTCTGGGCGATCTCTCCGGTACCCCGGGCAAGACCCTATCGATCACTCCGGGACCCGGTAACCCGAATACCAATGCAATTCGCATTCGGGCCTACGGCAACGCGACTGTTTACAACGCGAATTTGGACATTGCTGCGAATATGGTGTTTGCTCCGTATTCTTCCTCAGGCAGTCAAACGTATAACGGCGTGATCTCCGATTCCGGCGCGTTTATGGAAAAAGGCACCATCACTTACTTGAACGGCCCCAACACCTATTCTGGCGGGACCTACCCAGCCCAGGGCGCCATTGGTTTGGGAACCAGCTCCGTGGGCAGCCCGGTGACCTCCGGCCCGATTGGCACTGGCCCGTTGTTCCTGGTGCCTGATTCCACCACTACTTTGACAGGCACTGGACAGATATTCGCCTCCGGCGGCGCCGTTACTCTCGGCAACCCGATTGAGTTCCCGAACGGCACGAACAATCTGACGTTGGAAATCGGTGGCTCACAAATGCTGAATCTGACCGGCCCATTCACCCTCGATGGTAATGACCAGATCAAGACCAATACCATCACCTCCCGCAACCTGGAGGTGACCAATACCGCCCTGACCACAATTTCGGGTGTCATCAGCGATGGCGGCCTTGGCTATGGCTTGAACATCTTCGGCAGCGGCGTTCTTTCGCTGGATGCAAACGAGACCTATACCGGTCCCACGACGGTCAGCAACGCCACGCTCCTCATCAACAACCAGGTTGCCTCCAGCTCCATCACAGTTGCCACAAATGGCGCGCTTGGCGGCGTGGGAACATTAGCCTGTCCGGTCACGATTCAAAATGGCGGAACACTCGCCGCCGGCGATCTGACGGTCGGTAACCTCACCATCAATAATTCCGTGACTTTCGGCGCTGCCAGTACCAATAAAGTATACGTCAACGGAACCGCCAGCTCCGCGTCCCTCGTTACCGCCAACAGCGTGACCTATGGCGGAACCCTGATCGCCACAAATATTTCCGGCACGTTGTCCGCGGGTCAAAGCTTCACCGTTTTTAATGCGGCTTCCCATACGGGCAATTTCAGCGCCATTGCCGGGACCCCCGGATTTGGACTGGCTTGGAGTTTCAATTCTGCGAACGGACAATTAAGCGTCGTCACCGGCGTCGCCACCAACCCAACCAATATCGCGTTCAGCGTCTCCGGCGGAAATCTGAACCTCTCATGGCCGGCCGATCATCTTGGCTGGCTCCTTCAGGTCCAGACTAATTCTGTCGCAAAAGGCCTTGGCAACAATTGGGTCACGGTTCCGAATTCTGGAAACGTCGATTCGACCAACTTCCCGATTGTGCCCGCCAATGGCGCCGTCTTCTATCGCATCATGTATCCGTGACCCGGAGCGTGACGTGTTGATCCTCAAAAATGCGCCATGAACGTGATGTTTATGCCATCCCTTGGCTCGCCGTAGCCGCATCGCATGAGCGCGCTCCAAACCTTCTTCAACGTTTCAATGTCTTCCCAAAGAGATTGAAATTCCCGCGCCGGTTCTTCATTGTTTAAGCGATGCCGAGAATTCAAAGACGGGTCCTGGTCGCGCTGGGTTGGTACGACTACCGTTTGCACCGGGGGATTGAAAAATTCGCCCAGGAACATCGCTGGCATCTTTCCGCCAATCTCGCCCGGGAAAAAGTGATTCCCTGGGGCTGGGAAGGCGATGGCATTCTGGCATGGCTCGGCGCCGGGGACGACCTCGCGGAATTTGTCGTGGACGCCAAAAAGCCCACGGTGGACTTCAGCTTTCGCCGCAAGCACCTGAAATTCGCCCGTGTCCTGGAAGATCACGCGCAGGCGGCGCAACTGGTGGCTGAGCATTTTCTCTCCCGCGGTTTTGGCCATTTCATGTTTTATAGCGATACCGATAATTGGTCCTACGAGGAGCGGGGCGAAGGATTTGTGGAAGCGCTCAAGCGTTCGGGACACGACTGTGTCTGGCTGCGGTGGCATCGCTCGCCGGAATTTCGCAACGATCGCGAGCAATGGAAGCGAAAGCGACGCTGGCTCGTCAGCCAGTTGAAGGCCCGCCCCAGCCCGGTTGCCGTGTTCGCCGCCAATGACGAACAGGCCCTCGAAGTCCTGGAATCCTGTGAGAATGCCGGCCTCAATGTGCCGGAACAGGTTGCCATCGTCGGCGCGGAAAACTATCTGCTCGCCCCCGACGCCATTCAAACTCCGATATCCAGCGTCGATACAAACCTGGAAATGCTTGGATACACCGGGGCCGCCATGCTCGAGGATTTGATGAATGGCAAAGCCGCGCCGGCAAAGCCCGTCCGTGTGCCGGCGGTCGGAATTGTTACGCGCAAAAGCAGCGACCTCCTCGCGGTGAAACACAAAGGCGTGGCCAATAGCCTTCGTTTTATTTGGGAACACGCCAGCCAGCCGATCAGCGTCAAGGACCTCGTGGGCGTCGCGGCAATGTCGCGTCGCGGCCTGCATAAGGCTTTCCTGGAAAACGTCGGGCGCACGCCCGGCCAGGAACTGCAGCGCGTTCGCATCGAGCGCGCTAAACGTCTGCTCGCCGATTCGAATCACAAGCTCGAAGTCCTCGCCAATATGTGCGGCTACCAAAGCGCCAACAGTTTTTGCGTCGCATTCAAGCAGGCCACCGGTAAATCTCCAAAACAATATCGCGATTCTTTGCCCGGGTGATAAAGCGTTAAAGACGTTGAAGTGTTGTTTCGCCATGGCGTTGTTTCGTTTTGGTAGGGCCGGCGCTGCGGCGCCGCCCTAACTTCATTTTGCATTACGCCCTTGCGAAAAACCTAAGTCGCTCGAAAACGGTGATTCGAATATCAAGCAAATGAAGAAAGAACCCATCGCACCGCACCGCTTCAACCCTTCAACGCACCACATCCGCATTCTTGATAACAATCGGCTCCCCTCGCTCCACCGTTACGCTTGAATTCTTGAAGCGAATCCCTTTCGCATTCACAATTTTCATTCCGCTGACGGCTGAGATGGACACGTTTTCAAAAACGACGTTTGATATCACGCTTTCAGGCAGGCCTTCGATAATTCCGGCGCCGCGCTGGCACTCGGCCGTGAGATTGCGGATGTGGATGTCCCGAAATACCGGCGTGCCGGCTGTGACAGCTTCCGCCGTGTCTGAATCAGGCGCGGCTTTTTGGACCGGGTCTCTAGCCGAATTGGCCATATAATAGGACGTAAAAGTGATCGCGGGATCCACGTTGGTCATGCGGATATCCTCATAAACAATATTTTCAACCAAACCACCTTTGCCACGCTGTGATTTAATCCGCAACCCGTTTGCCGTGCCGTCAAAAACGCAATGTGTCACAGTCACATTGCGGACGCCTCCCAATGTCTCGCTGCCGATGGACACCCCGTGCCCGTGCAAAATCAGGCAGTCCGAAATCGTGATGTCCTCACTCGCAAACTCGCGGCCGGCCACCTTATGTCCCGCCTTGATAGCGACATTGTCGTCCCCCGTGTCGATGCGGCACCTGGTTATCAAAACGTTCCTGGAATCAACCGGATCAATCGCGTCCGTGTTCGCCGCATTCTCCGGCGCCTGGATCGTTGCGTTTGATACCACGATGCCATCGCATTGTTCGGGCACGAAATGATATTTCGGCGAGTTTTGCAAGGTGACGTTTTCGAGCACCACGTGTTTGCACCGTTGCAACCCGATTAAATTCGGCCGTGGCAAGGTATATCCGGGCACTCGTTCGCGCGCCTTTTCCGCTTCGCCCCACCATGCAAATCCGCTGCCGTCGATCGTGCCTCCGCCAGTGAAAGTAATATCGCTCAAATCTTTGCCGCTGATGAACGAAACAAACGCTCCGCTGCTTTTCGCTTTGAGCCAGTCCCCCGG
>DASYZW010000105.1:0-4312 GCA_035945915.1 Verrucomicrobiia bacterium
TGACTTCGACGGGCACACCGCCCAGGCCGTCACCAGCGACGGTGCGATCGTGGCATCGCCCGCCTGGGTGCCTGGCCGTCTCGCGCTTTTTTACACCTCTTATAAATTGGGGAATCCCGACATTTTTTATCACGACCTTACCACCGGCCAGCGCCATGTGTTTGCCGCTTATGGCGGTCTCAACACCAGCGCGGCCGTTTCGCCGCGCGGTGACAAGGTTGCAATGGTTCTAAGCCGCAGCGGCGATCCAAACATTTGGATTTGCAATATCGACGGCTCGGGCCTGCGACAACTCACCCACACGCGCGCGGACGATTCCTGTCCTTGCTGGTCGCCGGATGGGCAATGGATTTGTTACGCGACAAAAATTCACGCGCGGCGCAGGCTGGCAAAGATTTCCGCGAGTGGCGGCGAGCCTGAAGCGCTTTCGACGACCGGCGCGCCCGACCCGACGGAACCTGATTGGTCGCCGGACGGCAAATGGATTGCCTTTTGCTCGCAGTCGGGAGATTACTTCAATATTTGCGTCATGTCCGCCGACGGAGGCAATCCGGTCGTTCTGGTCTCAGGCGAGCATCCGTCGTGGTCACCCAATTCGCGCACCCTGGTTTACAACGATTTGATTCACTATCGTCCGGTCCTGTCTGTACTTGACGTTTTCACGAAACAACACAAAAATGCCCACAATGTCGCAGGCGAAGATTCCGAGGCGGCCTGGGAAAAATGATTTACCCGTTAGCCAAATTTAACATAAATTTAACCATATTTAACTCAATCAGGTTATGATAAAAAAACTCCTCTATCCAACTGCCCTTGCACTGGTAGCCATCCTCGCCACGACCGGTTGCAGACACAGACCCGTCGGCGTGACCCCGATTCCGCCGGGCCAGGGCGCCTCGATCGGCGATCAAACGGGCGGAGGCACTATTCAGCCCCCGCCTCCGGTCATCAGCAACGCGGGCGGAGGAATTGCCGAAAACGGCCCGTTTGACCCCAGCAAATGGGACCAGGACCGCGAAGCGTTGGCCGCGGATTCCATTCATTTTGCTTTTGACAGCGCCGTGATTCGCGACAGCGAGACGGCCAACCTCCAGGCCGTGGCCGCCAAACTGCAATCGGATGCTAGCGCAAACGTGATGATCGAGGGCAATTGCGACGAGCGCGGGACGGAAGAATACAATCGCTCGCTCGGCGAACGCCGCGCCGAAGCCGCGCGCGAAGCGCTGGTGGGAATGGGCGTTGACGCCAACCGGATTCACACGATCAGCTACGGCAAAGACAAGCCGGCCGATACCGGCCACGATGAAGCCGCCTGGTCAAAAAACCGTCGCGACGATTTTGTGCTGTTGCATCCGAAGACTGGCGCTTAAGAAACGCTGAACGTCTCACGCGAACAATCGCGAATTATGATGATTAAAATCATTTACACGACCGCGCTTGCGCTGGCTGTCGCCATTGCGTCAACCGGCTGCAAACATCGTCCTTATGCCGTTACGCCCATTCCGCCGGCGCCAAATCCAAACGTAGCGGACTTAAATGGTGGGGGCACGATTGCGCCGGGGCCGGCATTTAATCCGGGCCCGGGCGGTCCCGCGCCAATCGCGGAAAACCCGGACGACCTCAGCAATTACACCCAGGACCGCTCCGCGCTCGCCGCCGATACCATTCATTTTGCCTTTGATAGTGCGGTGGTCCGCGACAGCGAACGGGCAAATCTTCAGCAAGTCGCGTCCGCCCTCCAGGGAGACCCCAACACTAAAGTCATGATTGAAGGCAATTGCGACGAACGCGGAACGGAAGAATATAATCGGTCGCTCGGTGAACGCCGCGCGGAGGCGGCGCGCGAGGCGCTGGTAGGAATGGGCGTGGATGCCAATCGAATTCACACGATCAGCTATGGCAAAGACAAGCCCGCCGATCCGGGCCATGACGAAGCCGCCTGGAAGCAAAACCGGCGCGATGATTTTGTGTTATTGCATCCAAAAACCGGGGCGTAAAAGACATTGATGAAATTGGCGGCGGTTGGGCCCGGCGAATTGGCCGTAACTTTGCTGTCGCTTTTTCGGTCTAAATCTAAAACAATGGGCGACGGCTGGATGCCAATTATGCCCTTTACAACGCCTTAAAACAAGCGTAGGCTGTTAAAGGCTCAAATAGATATGAATACCATGTTTGCAGCATTTTTAGGCGGTTGGGAATGGATCATCGTGATCCTTGCCGTTTTGCTGCTTTTTGGCGCGAAGAGAATTCCCGAACTTGCGCGCGGACTTGGCACGGGAATTAAGGAATTTAAAAAGGCGACCCGCGAAGTGACGGAGGAAATCCAAAACGCGACGGAAGACAAGCCGCAGCCGCAGCCGCCCAAAGCCATCGCCAGTGTGCCGTCACAGCCGGCCCAGACTGTTTCGCAATCGTCCAATCCGCCTAAAGTCTAAGCGGGGCGTCACGCATGGCCCGCGACTACGAAACGGAACCCTCCGACGAAGCCGAAGGCGGCCCCGTTAAAAGTTTCCTCGAACATCTCGAAGACTTTCGCTGGGTCTTGATCAAAAGCCTCGTTTGCCTGGGCCTGGCGATGCTCGTCTGCCTCATGGGAGCGAACCACGTGGTGGGAATTCTCAAATGGCCGCTTGAGCATAATCTCCTTAGGACTCTTGCCCATACGTACAAATGGACCGTGCCCTGGGCCACGACGAAGCACGACGAAGGCGGCCAGGTGGCCGTCGTCAGCTTCGGGACAAATCATCTCGGCAGTTTTCAAATATCCTCGGAAGAGCGCGACGCCTTTGAACTGGGTACCAATCAATTCGTCTCGGTGAACATTCAGCCAGTGACGGTTGGAACAAACCTGGTGCTCGGCTGGCGTGCGGCGCCGGATACCAATGCGGTTGCCGACGCTCAAGGGCTCAACATAGACCTGATTAATTTAAGTCCCGCAGGCGCATTTTTTGTCGCATTCCAGGTCGCCTTCTACGGCGGCATGGTCCTCGCCTCCCCTTTTATTTTGTATTTTATTGCGTCCTTCGTTTTTCCGGCGTTGCACATGCACGAGCGCAAGCACGTCTATCGGGCCTTATTTTTTGGGGTGGGATTGTTCATCACCGGCGTTTCGTTTTGTTATTTTGTTTTGATGCCCGTGGCTTTGGCGGCATCGCAAATGTATTCCAATTGGCTTGGCTTTGGAGCGCTGCAGTGGCGCGCGGAAGATTACATCAGCTTCGTCTGCCGCTTCATGGTTGGGATGGGCCTGGGATTTGAACTTCCGGTGGTCGTCCTGACTCTCGTGAAAATTGGAGTACTCAGTTATTCGACACTCGCCGGCGCGCGGCGTTACATGATAGTGATCAATTTGATTCTGGGGGCAGTATTGACCACGCCTGAAGTGATCACCCAACTGGTCATGTTTGTGCCGCTACAATTGCTTTACGAAATCACGGTCTGGATCGCATGGTACTGGGACCGGCAGGAACGGAAAATGGCGGAGGCTGAAGCGTTAAAGCGCTAATCCGCTGAAGCGCGAGCCTGGGACTGCCGTTTCATGGCGCGGCGCTATGCAGCGAGCTGAGACACTTGAGGCAAACTCAACGCTTTAACGCGCGGCAGAACTTGTCGATTCGTTCGAGGCCTTTTTCGATATTTGCCATGCTCGTCGCATAGCTGAGGCGGATATAATCGTCCGCACCGAAGGCGATTCCTGGAACAGCGGCAACTTTTTCGGCTTCGAGCAACTTCGCGCAAAAATCGGAGGACTTCAGGCCTGTGGCCGAAATATTCGGAAACAAATAGAACGCGCCTTTGGCGTTCACACATGAAATGCCGGGGATGGAATTCAATTTCGAGTGCGCGAAGCGCCGGCGCTTGTCGAATTCCGCAAGCCATTTGGGCAGGTGGTCCTGCGGCCCGGTCAGGGCGGCCACACCGCCTTTTTGGGCAAATGAACAGGGATTGCTCGTGCTGTGCGATTGGACGGCGTCAATGGCCTTCGCAATCGGCTCGGGCGCCGCCAGAAATCCCAATCGCCAACCGGTCATGCTCCACGCTTTGGCGAAACCGTGAACAATAATTGTGTGAGCAAGGTGCTCGGGCGAAAAACTGGCCACGCTTTTGTGTGTGGCTCCATCGTAAAGCAAATGCTCGTAAATTTCGTCGCTCATGATGAGGACGTTCTTTTCCACGCAGATGTCGCCGAGGGCCTTGATTTCTTCAGGCGTATAGACCGACCCGGTTGGGTTGCTCGGTGAATTGAGGATGAACAGACGCGTATTGGGCGTGATTGCCTTGCGCAATTGGTCCGGCGTGACTTTAAACTCGG
>DASYZW010000106.1:0-2464 GCA_035945915.1 Verrucomicrobiia bacterium
GTCAGGTTTGAGCTATCTGAGTTCGGACGTCCTGACCGCAAACAATTACCAGGTGGGCATGGCGGCGCATGTGGTGATCCGCGAGCGGGCTACTGGCAAAGTCCTCCTCGAAAAAGATGTGAAGGGTTACGCGCTGGTCCATGTGGGTTCGGACCTCCAGGACGCCGAGCGACAGGCGATGCCCTTGCTGGCTGAGGATTTCGCGCGTAAAGTTACCCAATTAATGAGCGAGGGCGCATGGTGACCGTCATCTTAAAGCCGGGCGAAGCCGACCGCCTCGTCGCCGGCCATCCGTGGATCTACGCAGGAGAAATCCAGCGCGTCACCCAACCCCCTGCTGACGGCGGCCTCGTCCAGGTCAAGGACCATCGGCAGCGGTTTCTGGGCGTCGGATTTTTCAACTCCAAATCAAAAATCCATGTGCGTGTCCTGTCGCCGGAACGCGTGGAAGTGAACGAATCGTTTTTCGAGGAGCGCATCCGCGCGGCGCTCAAAATCCGCCGGCGTCATATGCCCAACGCAAGCTCCTTTCGGGTTGTGAATGCCGAGGGCGATTTTTTGAGCGGGCTTATCGTCGATAAATATGAGAACGTTCTGGTCCTTCAGGTTTCGTCCTTGGGAATGGAAAAGTGGAAGCCCCAAATCGTGGCTGTTTTGCAAAAGATATTCTCACCACGCGCGATTTTGGAGCGAAGCGAGGCGGCGTCCCGGAAATTCGAAGGACTGGAAGAGGCAAATGGGGTACTGTTTGGGGATTTTGACGGACAATGCACAGTTGACCTGAACGGCTTGAAGTTTGAAGTGGATTTGCGACAGGGCCATAAGACGGGTATGTATCTGGACCAGCAGGTGAATTACCAGGCGGTGTCCGGTTTTGCGCCGGGTGCGCAAATGCTCGATTGTTTTAGTTTTCTCGGCGGGTTCGGATTGCATGCGGCGCGCGCCGGCGCTGCGCGCGTCCATTTTTTGGACCAAAGCTCCCAGGCCGTCGAGGCCTCCCAGCGAAACGCCGCGGCCAACGGATTGGGGGAAAAATGCTCATTTGAAACCGTGAACGTTTTTGACTGGCTCAAGGCGCGGACGGCTGCAAAGCCGCATGAAAAAGTGATTCCAAGATTCGACCTGGTGGTCCTTGATCCACCGTCGTTCACCCGGAATCGAGCTGCCGTGCCCGACGCCCTGCGCGGCTATAAGGAAATTCATTTGCGGGCGCTTAAACTTCTCAAACCCGGCGGGGTGCTCGCCACTTTCTGTTGTTCTCACCACGTCAGCGCTGAGTTATTCCAGGATACGCTGCTCTCCGCGGCCTATGATACCCGAAAAATTCTGAGGCGCGTCGCCACGTATTCCCAATCGCCCGACCACCCGATTATCCCGATGATTCCCGAAACGGAATATCTCAAGGGTTTTGCTTTTGAGTTAGTTTAAATAGCTTTTATCATCCAAATTTTTGAGCCGGTTCAGTGCGCTTCAATGTTAAAACTAATCCGGAACCTTTCGCTCATTGCGTGCGCCGCTTTGGGAGGCCTGTGTAATCCGCCTCGAACGGTGGCAAGCCCCATTCTGCCTGCTATCCCGCCGGGTAAATTTAATATTTTGAACTATGGGGCCCGGGGTGATGGTCTCGCCACAAATACTGTCGCCGTTCAAGCCGCGATTGATGCCGCCACGGCGGCGGGCGGCGGTACGGTGCAGGTCCCCGCGGGAAAGTTTTTGTGCGGCCCGATTCATCTTGCCAGCAATCTTAATTTTCACCTCGACGCGGGGGCGGTATTGCTGATGATGCCCCTCGATAAATATCCCGGCGGAACTGTCAGGCCGGAGAATTTTATCAGCGGTTCGAATTTGCATGACGTCGCGATCAGCGGCTCGGGCATGATCAACGGCCAGGGGATTCCGTGGTGGCCATACGCGCGTCAGCGCGGCGCGCGCCGGCCCATTATGATTCGATTGCTCGGCTGCGACCGTGTCCTGATCGAGGATCTGACGTTGACAAATTCGCCGATATTCCACATCGCGATCAGTGGCCGGTCTTCAAACGTAACCATCCGCGGTGTCACGATTCGCGCGAATCCTTCATCTGACCCCATTAATCCGGGGCATAACACGGATGCTTGCGATGTCTCAGGATCGAATATTCTGGTCGAGAACTGTAACGTAAGCGTTGGGGATGACGATTTCACATGTGGCGGACAGACGTCGGACGTCCTGATTACCAACTGTGTCTACGGCTATGGCCACGGAGTCTCGATCGGGAGCGGAACCTACGGCGGCGTTTCCAATATCACCGTAATGAACTGTACTTTCAACAATACGGAGCAGGGAATTCGCATCAAGTCCGACCGTGACCGGGGCGGTTACGTTCACGACTTGAGATATTTGAATCTGCGCATGACGAACGTGCTGTGTCCTGTTTTAATTTATGGTTCCTACATGGCCACTAGTCGCGAGTATCGGAATTTAA
>DASYZW010000107.1:0-3019 GCA_035945915.1 Verrucomicrobiia bacterium
GAGCCTGGCGCAGTTGAAGCGGCGCGGATTGGCGTAAAAGTTAAGGACCGAACGGAAACTTGCCTGCCTCAATTCCCGCTGCTGATAAAATCAACCTGCTGGTAGGGCGCCGATACATTATTATTATCCGCCGTCGCGCCGAAAAGCGGCAGGTCCGCTGGAGGGTTTGTGCTGGTAGTCGTATTGGCGATGGCGAGCGAGTGCGAATCGGGCACGATGGAAAAGCTTCGATCCATCGGACCGGGAATCACCGGACTGCTGACCAGTTCCGGACTCTGCTCCACTGAAACAATTCCAAACAACAGCAACAGGCACAGCGAGGATGCGAGCGCCACCGGATACGCCGGCTTCGCCTCAAATGCCTGGAGAATCCGCAGGAGCCATGGCATTTGCGGCGCGGCTTCCCCGGCGCGGATGCGGCCGATTACCCGGCCTGAAAAATCTTCAAAATAACCCGGCGGCGGAATTTCGTGCCGCTTGAGCGCCAGCAGGCGCCTTAACGCCTCAAAATCATTTTCGTTTTCGCTCATGTTGCTTTCATGTTTTCACATAGTCGGCCAGCAGGGCCTGCAATTGTTGTCGCGCGTAAAACAGCCGCGACCGCACGGTCCCGATATTGCAGTGCATGATTTTCGCAATTTCCTCGTGCGAAAGCCCCTGCACGTCATGCAATACCACTGCCAATCTGTGAGATTCAGACAGCTTAAGCAAGGCGGCGTTCAATTTTTCCTGTAACTCCGACAGTCCGGCGTCCCGGCGCGGCGTTTTATCGGAAATCAACGCGACCAGGTCAGGATTATGCTCCGCGTTGAAGTCCAGGTCATTCAGGCTCATGTGCTGCCGGTTTTTCCGTTGCTTCAGGAAATTAATGGTCTTATTGACCGCAATCCGGTAGAGCCATGTGTAGAAACTGGACCCGCCTTTGAAGGATTTAAGCGCCTGGAAAGCTTTTACAAAGGATTCCTGCGCAAGGTCATTGGCGTCCTCATGGTTGGACGTCATGTGATAAATGGTGGCGTAGATCCTCTCCTGGTACCGCCGGACCAGGTCGTCGTATGCCTTTAAATCGCCGCCGCGCGCCCGATTCACGAGCACCATCTCTTCCGTTGGCGCGGAAGCGGCTTCCGAATCTTCACGTTCGGCGGGTTCGGCCATAATCAAGGTCATACAATACAAACAGTGAGATTCGCAATTTGTTGCGATAAAAATTCAGTTAAATCCAATAGACCGTCTCGCCCTGCGTTTTCAGGCAGGATTTTCAATGCCGACCTGGCCTGTTCCAAATGATTGACAATAACCTCAAGCGAAGGTTCAAACGTTTCGTACCGTACCAGCAACTCATTGACCAGCGGAAGAAACTCCGGGCGCCAGTTTGAGATCCAATTTTCCAGGCGCTTTTTATCGCCTGTATCCGCGCGCTCCCACGCCAACAGCACCGGCCACGTCAGTTTGCCTTTGGCCAGGTCGGTGCCAAGGGATTTCCCGGCTTCCGCTTCCGTCCCAAACAAATCCACGCAATCATCGTAGACCTGGTAAGCCGTCCCAAAAGCCGCGCCAAATTGACGCAAGGCCTCCCGGCGTTCGCCGTCCGCGCCCGCCAAAAATGCCGCCAAATCGCAGGACAACGTGAACAACTCCGCCGTTTTCATCCCAATCACCCGAAAATACTCGCGTCGCGAAACTTCAAAGTTCCGGCGATGTTGCGTCTGTAAAATCTCACCCGTGCAGACGGTATTGGTGGCGATTGAGACCGCCCGGCAAACTTCCGGCGTGGGAAAACTGGCTGCGAGTTTGAGGGCCTGCGCGAAGAGGCAATCGCCAAACAACACCGCAATTTCATTGCCCCAGTTGGCGGCCAGCGTCAGTTTGCCCCGGCGGATTTCAGCCTCGTCCATCACATCATCGTGTACCAGTGTGGCCAGGTGGACCATTTCGATGATCACCGCGGCCGTGACATGCACATTGGAAACCTTGCCGACGGCATTGGCGGCCAGCGCTACCAGGGTGGGCCGCAAATGTTTCCCGCTTCCGTTCAACGCATATTGGGCGTAAGGAACGATCCTGGGATCAAATTCGTGCGCCTGAAGGACCAGTTGACGCTCGACGGTTTGAAGAAAAGGTTCAAGCGGTTCCACGAGAAGTTTCCAGGAACGAGTCAGGTTGGAATGGGACGACGTCGAATCTGCCGCGCCCGTGTTCGCCACCTTTGGTTCAGCAGCTAGCATTCGCTGGAATTTACGGTTTCCCGGCCAATTAGTCAAACGACTTTGTCAGCGCCTGCGCGGAGTCCTGCGCAGGCCGTTTTGGAACCAGAGTTGCCAAACCCTGATCAGCGCCTCGCGCACAATGCGCCGCGATAACTTGGATTTTCCATGCACGCGTTCGGTGAAAATAATCGGAACTTCCACGATCTTAAACCCGTCTCGCCAGAGCCGGTGCGTCATTTCGATTTGGAAACTGTAACCGTCGGACCGGATTTCACCCAGCTTGATCGCCTGGAGCGCCCGGCGCCGGAAACATTTATAGCCCCCGGTGGGATCGCTGAAGGGCATGCCCGTGATCAGGCTCACATAAATCCCCGCGCATCGGCTTAGCATGAGCCGCTTAAGCGGCCAGTTGATGACGCGCACACCCCCGGAATATCGCGACCCGAGCACAAGGTCCGCGTTTTGGTTCTTCGCCGCCTCCAGAAATTGCGGCACATCGTCCGGGTTGTGCGAAAGATCGCTGTCCATCTCGAATACGAATTCATACCCCTGATCGAGCGCCCATTTGAATCCGGCGAGATAGGCGCGGCCCAGCCCGCTCTTCTTCGCCTCATGAATGACGTGAACTTCAGGATGCTTCGCGGCCAGGTCGTCGGCGACTTGCCCCGTCCCATCGGAGGAATTTCCGTCCATCACCAGGATGTCCACCTTAACCGGCAGCGACAAAAGCCGGCGCGTCACCGTCGGAAGATTTTCCCGCTCGTTGACAGTCGGCACAATGATCAAAGTGTCATTCACGCGAAAGGCAGAAT
>DASYZW010000108.1:0-5169 GCA_035945915.1 Verrucomicrobiia bacterium
GCGTGTTGGAGACATTCCGAATCACTGGCGGCCTTTTGGTGGAGGGTGTGCGCGGCGTGTGGCAATTGTTGACGCGCCCCGGTTTGATTCAAATTCATTTTGACGATTTGTGCGGGTTGGTCCGGGATCGCCATTCCGAAAGCGCATTCGCATTCGTTGAAACGGCCGGTCCCGCGCGATCGCGCGAAATCGTCGAAAAATTGCGAGCCCATCCGTTGTTGGATGAAGGCCGGGCGCTTGCCGGGGCCGGCGCCGTGCTCGTTAGCCTCTCGGGCGGCAAGGATTTAACCATGGCCGAGGTCAATCGCGTCATGGAAAAAATCAATAGTCATTGCGATGGCGCAAAAGTCATCATGGGCGCGGCGATTGACCCGGGGATGGCGAATAAACTGTCGGTAGTGCTCGTCGCCGCAAAAAATGCGCCGGAAAAAGCTGAAACCATCGCGCCTGCCGGCACAGGAGAATCAAATTTAGTGCCCGGATTCCTACAGGGAAACCAGGATTCTGCGGCGTCCTCGTCACCGAGATTTGACCCGCGAATTTTGTCCGCTCCGGCAGCCACGGCGTCTGAGCGTCCCGGGCCCCGGCATGGCCGCGTCCGGCGCACGGACAAGGCAAAAATGCTGCAAGGCCAATTGCCCTTGACCATCGTTTCCAAAGGTCGATTTGATAAAAGCGAGCCGACGATTCATAAAGGCGAAGACCTGGATATTCCGACCTACATTCGCCGCGGCGTGCCGCTGAATTGATTGCGGATTGCGGTTTGCAAATGAACCCTCGCTCAATTCCAATCAAAATCAGGATTTTTTGACTCCGGATGAATGGGGCATCGTCGCCGCATCGAAGACTGCCGCAATACGGAATGAATCGTCTGCGTTCGGCATTCGTGATTGCAGTTCTCTGTCTTGCCGTCTTTCAATTTTCTGAAAACACGGCCGATCCGGATTTATGGTCGCACGTCTTCTTTGGGAAGCAGTTCATTCAAACGGGAAAACCCACCACGATTGATTATTATTCGTGGACCGCTTACGAACAGCCGTCGTTCGATCATGAATACCTGGGCGAGGCTGTGTTTGGCCTGGCATATTTGTGCCTGGGCGGCGCGGGATTGCTGTTACTGAAGGTCGCCGTCGGATTATTGACCTTTGGCATTGCCCTTTCGATGGGACTTAAAAATCAGGGTGACAATACGAAGCTTGTCGCATGGGCGTTTGGGGCGCTGGCGGTCGTGGAAATCTCGTTTGGATTTGCGGCCCGACCGCAGATTTTTACGGCTTTGTTGCTGGCATTTGAACTGTGGGTGGTTCGTCGTGTTCACTCCGGGAATTGGCGGTGGGTTTTGGCGCTGCCGCCGTTGTTCGCCCTGTGGTTCAACCTGCACGGCGGCGCCCTGGTGGGGCTTGTTCTGCTTTTTGTCGCGGTCGCGGCGACCTCGGCGCAGATTGTTCTTCTTAAATTGTTGCCGAAAACGAATTTATGGTTGGAGCCCGGGATTCCGTTGCCGACGGCCTTCAGCCTTTGGATTTCGGCGGTTGTCTCTGCCGGGACCGTTGTTGTGAATCCGCACGGCCTTGAACTCGCCCGATGGCTGGTGGGCAGCGTGCTTTGGCTGCGTCCGCAAATTCAGGAGTGGAACCCCACGCGATTGTCATGGGACCATGCGGCGTTCTTTTTCTGCGGCGCGTTCGCGGTGTCGGCGTTTCTGCTTTCGCGGCGCCGGCGGCAATTGTGGGAATTGGCCGTATTGGCGATATTGTTCATTGTGGGCTTTCGCGCTGTGCGGAATGCGCCGCTTTTCTGTGTCGCGGCGCTGGCCCTGGTTCCCCCGCATTTGGCCGATGTGTTGTTGCGGTTTCGGACATCCTGGCAACGATTTGAGGAACGGTTCCGGCAGCGGAGCGTCCGCGACGTCTTCACCGTCCTGCTTGCGCTCGCTTCGGCGGGTATCGTTGTGGCGACATGCACCCTTCACAAAAAACGCTTTTGGACCATGGAAGTTCCGCGCGCGCAATATCCGGTCGCAGCCATTCAATTTATTCAAAAGCACGATTTGCACGGCAACCTGCTTGTTTTCTTTGATTGGGGAGAAATGTGTTTCTGGAATCTGCCGGATTCCAAGGTTTCCATAGACGGCCGGTTGGACAGTGTCTATTCGCCCGGCATTATTGACGCGCATTGGAAACTCTATAACGGCGAATCCTTCAACACGAACGTACTCAAACTGGGGCGGGCCGATTTTGCGCTCCTTCCATCTCATCTGGCCGGCGCCGCGATGCTGGCGCGGGATGACGGTTGGCATGCGATCTATTATGATAACCTGGCAGTCATTCTCGTTAAGAATCCCGCCCGGTTTCCAAGACTTGCGGGAACGGTGTTGCCGGTTCATGGACCGGAATCGGCCACCGAGGGACGAGACGCGTTTCCGAATTGAGCCGTTTGCCTTATCCCTTGAGAGTCAGGAAATTCTTCAAAATCTGCCGGCCATTTTCAGTCAGGATGCTTTCGGGATGGAACTGCACTCCCCAAATGGGAAGGGTCTTGTGGCGCACGCCCATAATTTCGCCTTCTTCGCTTTCGGCGGTGATTTCCAGGCAATCGGGAATGGAATCGCGCTGAATTACGAGGGAATGATAGCGCGTGGCCATGAACGGGTTCGGCATGCCGGCAAATAAATCTTTGCCGTTATGTTTAATCGGCGATGTCTTGCCGTGCATCATGCGGTAGTTGACGGCGACATTCGCTCCGAAGACGTGACCAATGCATTGATGACCGAGACAGACGCCAAAGACGGGCACGGATTCGGCGGAAAATGCGCGGATCACTTCGTTTGAAAGGCCGGACTCGCGGGGCGAACACGGGCCGGGCGAAACCAAAATTCGTTCCGGCTTGAGCGCGCGGATTTCGGCGATTGAGATTTCGTCGTTCCGCTTTACGACGGTGTCCGCCCCCAATTCACCCAGATATTGGACGAGGTTGTAGGTGAACGAATCGTAGTTGTCCAAAACCAGGATCATGCCAGCCTCAACCTTTGCGTGGTAATGCGGCCTTGCCGGTGCGGGTCAGTTCGGTGATCCCGAACGATTGCATCAGTTCCAGGAATTTCTCGACTTTGCTTTCGTTGCCGGTCACTTCAATGGTCAGCGATTTCGGCTGCACGTCCACGATTTTAGCGCGGAAAATATCTGTGATTTGCATGACTTCCGCGCGGGTTTTTGTGTCGACAGCGACTTTGATCAGCACCAGTTCGCGGTCCACATATTCGCCGTCCCGGAAGTCCTGCACCTTGATCACGTCAGGCAGTTTATTGAGTTGTTTGACGATTTGTTCGAGCGTGGCTTCGTCCCCGTGCGTGACAATGGTCATCCGGGAGAGTTTGGGATCATGCGTGGGGCCGACGTTCAGGGTATCAATGTTGTAGCCGCGTCCGCTGAAAAGGCCGGCCACTCGCGTGAGCACGCCGAACTTGTTCTCAACCAGCACTGAAATGGTGTGTCGCATAGGAACCGCCAGCTTAATAGCCGCACTGGATGGGGTCAATTTGAATTGCGGAGCTTGCGCATCGCGGCCATGCGACGCAAGCCGGCCGAACACCGCGATCGACACTTTGAAATCGCGATCCCAGGTTTAGAAAAACGGATTGTGTTCCCGCTCTTCAGCCACGGTGGTCATCGGGCCGTGGCCGGGGCAGAGGAGTGTTTCCGGCGGCAATGATAAAATCTGCTCCCGCACCGTGTTTCGGGCAAAGTCCCACGATTGATTGCCGCGTCCAATGGAGCCGGCGAAAATGGTATCCCCGACAATGGCCACGTGCGGGGCGTCGTCCTGCCAGTTCCCGACGATGTACGTGACTCCATCGTCGGCGTGTCCCGGGGTTTCGCGGTGGGTAATCCGCAGGCCGCCGAGATGGATGATTTCGCTCGGCTTGTTGCGCTGGTCCACCGGCGCGCTTTTGGAGCCGGAATGCAGTTTGGCCTTCGGCCACGCTTCGCGAATTTTGGGAAGCGCTTCCACATGGTCCCAATGCGAGTGGGTAATGAAAATATGGCGAAGGTTCAGGGCATTTTCTTTGATGCAATCCAGAACCGGGCGGGCGTCAAGGCCGGTATCGAAGAGCGCTGCGTCGCGCGTGACTTCGTCCCAGACGAGATAGCAATTGACCGTCGTCCCGTCGGCCTCCGTGGTAAATGCGCGCAGTTCGCGCCAGAGCCCCAGGTCCTTGCCGGATGGCAACCAGCCTTTGGCGATGGCTTGCAGCTTTTGCGGATGCAGGCCTGTCGCTTTTGCGAGCGCGGGGAGATCAACCGTTTTGTCGCCGGCGTTACCGCTCTTTTCCAGCGCGGACAATTCATTTTCGGAAATTCCCGCCGCCTTTGCGGCCGCGGCGGCCGAAACATTTGTCATGGAGCGCGCCTTGCCAATAATATCTCCCAAATGGTCCTCAAGAGTCATGGGAGAAAGCTAACCGCGCGGACGCCGGGCGCAAGTCTTTGGTGCATTCTTTTGAATCTTTTGTAGATTAAGGCCCTCATGGCGACCCGTAAAAGCGCGCGCATCGCGACGATGGTGGAATCACATCGTGGCCAGGGAGTGGACCCGCATTATGCGGGCTATTTCCATTGTTTTAACCGGCAGCTCTATTATGAGGCCCACGATGTTTTGGAAAATCTCTGGCTCGCGGACAGGCACGGACCAAATGGGTCTTTTTACAAAGGATTAATCCAATTGGCCGGCGCGTTTGTTCATTTGCAGAAAAATCGCCTGCGTCCCGCCGCAGCCCTGCTGAAATTGGCCCGTGCTAACTTGGAGAAATACCCGGAGATTCATGACTGCTTAAATCTAAAAGCCGTCCAGGCCATCATTCATCACTGGCTGAACGAATTGGAATCAAAGAACTTTGAAGTCAACCCGTTAAGCGATAAGAACGTTCCGCATCTTGCCCTGGTTGCCAATGAATAAAAAACGCATGGTCATCGCGGGCGGGAGCGGCTTTATCGGTTCCGCCCTGGCAATGGAATGGTTGGCACACGGCGGTGAAGCGGTCGTGCTGACGCGTTCGCCGCGACAAAGAAATGATGGCGTGATTGAAGCGCAATGGGACGGCAACCATGTCGGCGACTGGATCCAATACCTTGATGGCGCGGAGGCGGTGGTCGGTCTAGCTGGAAAGAA
>DASYZW010000109.1:0-7420 GCA_035945915.1 Verrucomicrobiia bacterium
CCACTCTTGAGTTTCCGTTCCCACAAGGTAAATTCGTCGTTTCATGTTGTCACTTTCGGGTATCACAAAAGCGTACGGCGGCAGGACTTTATTTGCTGACGTTTCGTTGCAGGTCAATCGCGCTGACCGCATCGGCCTCGTAGGCCCTAACGGAGCGGGAAAGTCCACGCTCTTTTCGATCATCCTTGGCGCGCTGGAGCCGGACGATGGAAAAATCTCGAAGGAACGAGGCGTAACCATAGGATATTTGCCGCAGGAAACTGCCGTGGTTGGCGATGAAACGGTGATTGAAATCGCGACTGCGATAACGCCGGATTTCATCAAGCTCCGCCGGATAATCAAGGCATGGGAAGCCAATCATCCGGTTGAGGCCTTGCATTCGGAAGAAATTCACGACGACGCCCATGACCGCTTTAATGAGCTTGGCGGTTATCGGCTCGAAGCCAAGGCGAAACAGATACTCGCGGGATTGAGTTTCCGGGACAGCGACTTTGACCGTTCGGCCCGCGAACTAAGCGGTGGCTGGGTCATGCGCGCCCATCTTGCGCGCCTGCTGGTGCAGGAACCAGACCTGCTGATGCTCGACGAGCCCACCAATCATCTTGACCTTGAAGCGCTCCTTTGGTTTCAGGGTTATCTTCAATCCTATCCGGGCGCGATACTTGTTATTTCACACGATCGCGAGTTTCTAAATAGGCTCATTGACAGCACCGTTGAAATTCGCCAGAGCAAACTTTTGCGTTATCGGGGCAATTACGATGAATACCTGGAGCAGCGCGCCGCTTATGAAGAGCAAATGCTCGCCGCGTACAAAAACCAGCAGCGCGAAATTGGCCAGCTCATGGAATTTGTGAACCGCTTCCGGGCCAAAGCGTCCAAGGCGGCGCAGGCCCAAAGCAAATTGAAGCAGGTCGAGCGCATGGAGAAGATCGAGGCGCCCAGTAGCGACGACCGCAAAGTCAGTTTTTCCTTTCCTCAGCCGCAACGCAGCGGCCAAAAGGTCATCACCCTTGAGAACATTCACCAGGCCTACGGAGATAAAGTTGTGTATCGCGGAATGGACTTCATGGCTGAGCGCGGCCAGCGGATCGTTCTCGTTGGCCCAAACGGCGCCGGCAAATCCACGTTGCTCAAGATTCTGGCCGGAGTGGTCGTTCCGCAAAGCGGCATTCGGACCCTGGGCCATAACGTCAAATCCGGGTACTATTCACAGAACCGGGTCGAAATGCTCGATGCCTCGCGCACTGTGTTTGAAGAGGCCGCCGACACGCCGCAGCGTGTTACCGAACAATTCATTCGTACGTTGTTGGGGTGTTTTTTGTTCCAGGGAGATGACGTATTCAAAAAAGTCGGTGTCTTAAGCGGTGGTGAGAAGAGCCGCCTGGCGCTGGTGAAACTCCTGCTGGACCCGCCGAATTTATTGCTGATGGATGAACCAACGACGCACCTGGACATGGCCAGCATTGACGCGCTTGCCTACGCGCTGGACCAATTTCAAGGTACGCTCATTTTTATCAGCCACGACGTGTATTTCATTCGCGCCCTTGCGAACCATGTGGTGCACGTGAATGCCGGGAAGCTCACTCCTTACCCGGGGGGGTACCAATATTATTTGGATAAGACGAAGGCCCAGTCCGCGCGCGCCGCTTTGACTTCAAATGGTGGCGGCGCCAAAACTGATCAAAAGGCGGTGCCGGCGGCGAACCGTCCGTCGCTTGATCGCAGGGAACAAAAGCGCCTCGAAGCTGAGCAGCGTCAGGCGCGTTCGAATCGGCGAAAAGCGCAGCAGGAGATTGTCGACCGACTAGAAAAGGAGATTCAGGATCTTGAAGCGCAGCTCAAGGACCTCACCGCCGAGCTTGAGAATCCAGCCACTTACGAGAAACCTGGCAGAGCGGTGGAAGTGAATCGCGAGCTGCTTCACGCGCAGGAACGGCTGGCTGAATTAAATCCGGAATGGGAAACCGCGGCGGGAAAACTGGCGGAAATGAACTGATTTTATCCCCTGGCGTAGCGGATGAAACTGGACGGTGTTGTTAGACAGCGCGTTTGGCGACTGCCGCTGCCACCCTTGTCCGTGCCGTGTTCGGCGGCCAAATCTTCAAATTCGCGGGTTCTATTACGGATTTTCCACACGCTCTACGCGCGGTCACATCGCAGCGCGATGTCCCTGCGTGAGAACTGTGCCAAGATGCGCCCGCTCGGCGGGCGGTTTCCACAATTTTTTTGACGAACCAAGGGTTGCGCTTTAGGTTGAGGCCAACAAGAAGCTTATTGTGCAGGGAAAACTGGCCAGCTTTTTCCGGTCGGAGAAAAAATGGTTGCGTCGAGCGCCGTTGCCTCGGACCTACAGTGATTTTCTGGGGCGCAAACTTTTCGTGTTTTTGCTCACGGCCCAGGGCATTAGCGCGTTCGCCCTCATTACACTCGCCGTTATTATCAGGAAATTCAACGTGGCTCCTGCGGTCATACGTCCCATGATGCGGCGGGAAATTGCCCGGGCCGGCGTCCGTTTATTGCCAATGTATTTATTTGTGGCCATTGTGCTGGGATTTTTGGCGATAGGAGAAACGGTGGCTGCGGCAGCGAGACTGGGGGCATTTGATTATATTGGAACGGTCATGGTCACGGTCGTAGTGAGGGAACTGGGGCCGTTGTTATCGGCGGTCCTTGCGCTTGCCCGAGTGGGGGCTGCCAACGTGATCGAATTGGGCACAGCCCGCGCGCTGGGCAACGTTGAGGCCCTTGAAGCGGCCGGGATCGACCCGATCCATTATTTGGTCGTTCCCAAGGTCATTGGGATGACGTTGGGCGTATTTTCGCTGACGATTTACCTGATTCTCACGGCCCTTGCCAGCGGCTATTTATTTGTATTCCTGCAAAATGTTCCGCTCACGCCGGGCGTATATTGCGCTGAGATTGCGAGTTCGCTGGGGTGGCAGGATTTCGTATTGCTGGCGCTGAAGTCGTGTACCTTCGGATTTTTCGTGGGCATTGTTAGTTGTTATCATGGCCTGGCGCAGCCTCTCCGGCTGGACGACGTGTCGCGGGTGACCGTCCGGGCGACGACCGAGTGTATTTTCGTCTGCGTCCTCATTGACGCGCTCTTTTTCTTTCTCTATTTCCGTGCATGAAAGAAACGCCCGAACAGACAAAGAAGCCAATTGAAATGCAAGGCGTATCGGTGGCGGCTGTCCATGAACCGGACTTTGTAGTCCTGAAAGACGTCAACTGGACAGTTGGGACGGGCGATTTTTGGGTCGTTGGCGCGCCGCAACATTCGGGCAAAAGCGATTTTTTGATGACGGCGGCAGGGCTCGTGCCACTGGTTGCGGGCAGTTATAAGTTTTATGGAAACCCGACGCGGATCTTTGATGAATCCCGCCTGGCCGACCGTTTGCGCATGGGCTTCGTATTCGATCATTCCCAACTGTTTCATTATCTCACGGTGGCTGAGAATGTCGCGCTTCCGTTGAGCTACCATCAAAATCTCGGAGAAAACGACGCGATGGCGGCCATTGATGAGCTGCTTACGGTAACACAATTGAAACCGGTTGCGGAGGTACGACCGCCTGATTTGGCGCAAAGCTGGCACAAACGGGCGGGACTGGCCAGGGCCCTTGTGTTGCGTCCCGACATCCTGCTTGCGGATAATCCGCTGGGCGCGCTCGATGCGCGACACTCGTTTTGGTGGCGGAGCTTTCTCGAGGAGTTGTCCAGCGGCCATGCATGGCTTCGAGAAAAACCCGTCACCATCGTGGTAACGACCGATGATTTCCGGCCCTGGCGGGGGGACCGTCCAAAGTTTGCTTTGTTGAAAGATCATACCTTTGTGCCGTTGGGTTCATGGAAGCAAGTCCAGTCATCGGACGAACCGCTGGTAAAGGAGTTGTTAGCCGCGCCCATGGAGGCGGGGCAACTCACCTAATATGCCACTGCAAGATTTAAGCCCGCAATTGCGCACGCGTTTGAGCCGAATGGAACGCGGAGTAGGATGGTTTGTATTCCTGGCGACGCTATTGCTTCTCTTTGGTTTTGGCTACTATTTATACAACGTAGCGGTTCAACGCGGATGGTTTGTGACCAAGGCGAACTTTCATATTTTCGTTGAAACTTCGACCGGCCTGAATGTCGGCGATCCGGTGACCATCATGGGCTTTTCAGTTGGCCATATAACCAATGTTCATCCCATGAGACCGGGGACCCCGCATAACGTGGAGGTGCAATTTGAAGTCTTTGAGCCGTATTTTCGCTATATCTGGTCCCAGGGCTCGGTGGTGAAGATCAATCCGGCCGGTTTTTTGAACCAGCGCGAGATCGAGGTGACCCGGGGCACGAATGGTTATGCCATCTGCGTCACGCAACCGATAACGGTCTTTACGAATTTGGATGATTTAAAGGCGAACGTAGACGCGGAGCCAGGGCAGTGGCAGTTGGCACAAGAGATTTACGACCCCGGTTCCAACCTCCTTTTTCGCGCCTACACCTGGCTGACCGACAGCAACCTGGAGCGCATCCGGGGACTGAATCCCGGTTCAGTGACGGCCTATAACAATCGGGAAGCCGACAAACATTACATTGCCGCCTGGTGGCGTCCGCGCGACCATACTTATCAGCAATTCACGACTAACGAGGAGACCGCGTGGCTGCCGGTAGCTGAAACTCCGCCGGTGGCCGACCGCCTGCAGGCGATGATTTCCGAAGTGCAGAACGCGCTTCCGAACTTTTTGGCGCTCACCAATCAATTGACCCGCATCTTGAGCAATACCGCGAACGTGACCTCGAATCTGGACCAAACGGTAGAGCAAACACATCCCTTGTTGACCAATGCCGATACATTTATCGCGCGCCTGGACACCAATCTGAGCATAACCATTTTGGAAACGCATCCACTGCTCACCAATGCCAATGAGCTGGTGGCAAATCTAAACACGAATGTCAGCGCGACACTCGAAAACCTCGCGATGATCACGAGCAATCTGAACGCGCAGGTCCAGGCCAATTCAAACATGCTGGGCGGAATGGCCAAAACAATTCACGACTACGACACTTTTGTGCAGGGATTGAAACGGTCCTGGCTGTTGCGCCATCTATACAAGAATGAAAAGACGAATGCGGAACCATCAGAGACACGAACCAAGCCATTGCTCTCGCCCCGGCAGGAATCCTCGCCATAACCAATGATCGAATGTCCGCAGGAGTGTAAAACCGCTTGGAGCTTGAACATTGTCCGGCGCTTTGATTCTGTTATTTGATGCGCTATTTTAAGACTGAATTGGATCGTCCCGCCGCTGCCTTGTCCCTTTGGCATCTTGATCCTGACATTACTTTTCTGAGCCATGGTGTTTATGGCGCATGTCCGCGTCACGTGCTTGAAATCCAAAGCAAGTGGCGCGAACGCCTGGAGCGCAGGCCCCTGCAGTTTCTGACGCGTGAACTGGAATCGCACCTGGATGAGACGCGCAAGGCGATGGCAAACTTCATCGGCGCGGATGCCGGCAACGTTGTTTTTGTTCCCAATGCAACCTCGGGAGTAAATACAGTCCTGCGATCGCTCGAATCCAAGCCGGGCGACGAATGGCTGGTGACCGACTATGCGTACAATGCCTGTCGCAACGCGCTTGAGTTTGCGGCCGAACGAGCGGGCGCCAAGGTGGTAGTCGCCCGAATTCCGTTTCCGTTTAATCGCGAGGATGAACTAATCACGCCGATACTGGAACAGATCGCGCCGAAGACGCGTCTGGCCATGGTTGACCACGTTACCAGCCAGACGGGCGTGGTGATGCCGGTAGAAAGGATTGTCAGTGAATTGAAACGGCGCGGCGTAGATACGCTGGTGGACGGCGCCCATGCGCCGGGAATGGTCCCACTGGACATGAAAAAGCTTGGAGCTGCCTATTATACCGGCAACTGCCATAAATGGTTGTGCGCGCCCAAGGGCGCGGCCTTTCTCCATGTGGCGCCCGAAAAACAGAATCAGGTCCGCCCACTCACGATCAGTCATGGTGCGAACTCGCGGCGGAAAGATCGGTCCCGGTATTTGATTGAATTCGCATGGCAGGGCACATGGGATCCATCCGCCTGCTTGAGTGTGCCTGAGGCGATTCGTTTTATGGGATCGCTTTTGCCGGGAGGCTGGCCTGAAATCATGGCGCGCAACCGTGAGTTGGCGCTGTCCGCCCGAAAGATTGTTTGCGGCGCGTTGAAAAGGAATGAACCGTGTCCGGAAGAATTTATTGGTTCGCTCGCAGCCATCCCGCTGCCCGACGCGGACGCGGACGCCATGCCGCGATTGCCGTTGAATGAATATCCGCTTCAGGACAGCTTGCGCGAGAGATTTAAAATTGAGGCGCCCATCATCCCGTGGCCGGCTCCGCCTAAACCGCTGCTGCGCCTTTCAGCCCAATTGTATAATTCATTGCCCGAGTACGAACGTTTAGGCGAGGCACTCTGTGAACTGGCATCTCAAGGCTGGGGAACGGCAAGTGTTTCGTCCTGATTTCTTCCGCGATGAAAGCGGGCGGCGAAGTAGGACCCGACGACCAGGACCAGGGCGACTGCCTGGGCGACTAATGTTTGAACGGTGGGGAAGACGGAAAACCAGAGGCCGGCCCAATCCGGAATTTTGAGCCAGGCAATGGGGGTGGTTCGAATCCAACCCGCCAATTGCATCTCCTGGGCCTCTTCGCCGACCATCACCAACAAAACTATCCCAAGGAGAAATCCCGTTAAGACCAGCATCTTTCGATAGGGCAAACGGCGATGCGCCATGAAGGTGAGAGCGGCGACGACCCCTGTGAAAAACAATCCCAACAAAGCGCCGAACAAAACAATCTTGCCGCCCATTTGGAGGTAGTACGTTTGGAGGAACAGGACCACCTCAAAGCCCTCGCGATACAAGGACGCGAAGCCGAGCAAGGCCAGCCCCCAGGTGAGCCGCTGCCGCGAGATTTCCGCCACGCTTGCACTGCTCAATAGTTTCTTTTTATTGCGGTTGTGCATGGCGATCCAGCCACCCCAGTAAATCTTATGAAAAAACCAGTTCATCACAACCAACAGCACCACCACCGCCAACATGCCGGTTGCGGCCTGGAGATTCAGCGCGGAAATACTCTGTTGCAAATTGCGGATGATTCCCATCGCCACAAACCAGGTTACCAGCGTGGCGCCAAAGGCGGCGCCTGCGCCAGCGATAACGGGTTTGCGCTGACCGGCGCGCGCGCCGGTCATGCTGGCGACGATTGCCGCCAGGACCAAAATTGTTTCCAATCCTTCGCGAAATACGAGGACTCCGATGTCCAGCGTGGCGGAGGCAGGACTCAGGTTTGGCGTGGTTGGATTCGGGTTGCCATGGGCGGTGAGACCTTGCCAGACCAAAACGCCTGCGACCAATAGCGCGGCGAGACATACGATGATCCGG
>DASYZW010000110.1:0-12375 GCA_035945915.1 Verrucomicrobiia bacterium
ATCGTCCATGAAGTCGCCGCCGAATGGGGCGCGGCCAACGGCAACCGCGACGTCCAGACGACCAACAAAACCCTCGACTTGCTCGTCCGCAACCTCGCAGGGCTCACCGCCACGGACGCGCGCCGCCTTGCGCTCAAAGCCATTAACGACAACGGCGTCATCTCCGATACGGACCTGCCCGAAGTCATGCGCGCCAAATACGAATTGCTGGGCCGCGATTCTGTCCTGTCGTTTGAAAATGAAACGGCCCGGTTTGCCGAAATCGGGGGAATGAAACGGCTCCGGAATTGGCTCGAGTTGCGTAAGAGCTTTTTTCTTAACGAGGCGCCGGATGAATTGGACCCGCCGCGCGGCATTCTTCTGTTGGGCGTGCAAGGCTGCGGAAAGAGCCTCGCCGCAAAAGCCGCCGCCGGAATTTTTGGAGCGCCGTTGCTCAGGCTGGATTTCGGCGTCCTCTACAATAAATATTACGGCGAAACCGAGCGCAATCTTCGTAAATCCCTCGAAATGGCCGAAGTCATGGCGCCGTGCGTCCTGTGGATGGACGAGATTGAAAAAGGCATCGCCGTGCAGGATGACGACGACGGACTCTCGCGCCGGATTTTGGGTACCCTGCTTACCTGGATGTCCGAAAAACGCCGGGCGGTGTTTATGGTCGCCACCGCAAACGACATTATGCGGCTGCCACCGGAAATCGTTCGCAAAGGCCGGTTCGATGAAATCTTTTTTGTGGATTTGCCCTCCCGGGAAAATCGGCGCGAGATATTTTCGATCCATCTTTCCAAGCGCAGCCTCAACCCCGCGCAATTCGATTTGGATGCGCTCACCGCGGCATCTGACGGGTTTTCCGGTTCTGAAATCGAGCAAGCCATCGTCTCAGCCATGTACGCCGCTCACGAACACGGGACCCCGGTATCGGAAAAGGAATTGCTGAACGAACTCCAACAGACCAAACCATTGTCCGTCGTCATGGCCGAACGCATCGAGGAAGTTCGCGCCTGGGCCGCCAAACGCACGGTCCCGTGCGATTAACTCAAAAGAACCGCGCGCGTGAGCGGGCGGTCGAAGACCATGATCGCTAGAGTCAGCCTGGAACTCGCCCTGCGCAAGGAGTTCGACTACTCAATTCCGCCGGGCCTGCTCGGACAGGTCGAAGTCGGCACGCGCGTCCAGGCGCCGTTCGGCGCGCGCAAAATTTTCGGCACCGTCACCGCGCTGGCAGAAGAATCCTCGTACGCCAACCTCAAACCGATCCTGCGCATTGTCGGCGCCCAAACACTCGTTACTCCGAAAATCCTTAAACTGGCGCGCTGGATTGGCGATTATTATTGTTGTGCGCCGGAAATGGCCCTTAAAAGCGTGCTGCCTGAAGTGGTTCGCAGGAAAGAGGAGGGCTGGAAAAAGCAATTATTTGTCCGTGCGCTTCCGACTGCGGGTGATTTTCTAAAATTGCCGAAGCGCCAGGCGGAAGTCTGGAACATCATCGAAGAGCGACGGGAAATGCCGCTGGCTGAATTGCTCGAGTTGGCCGAAACCACGGCGGCAACCGTTCGCAAGCTGGAAGACTGCGGCCTCGTCGAAATTACGCCGGAGATATCGGAGCGCGATCCCTACGCCCGTGAACATATCCTGCCCACTCAACCGCTCTCATTGAACGAGGCGCAATCCATCGCCCTCGAGAAAATTAAAGCCGCGATGGATCACCGCGAAAATGGAAAAGAAAAACAATCCTCCCTTCCCGCGACGCAAGCGGGCCCATCCCCCAGCCTCCATCCGCCATCCTCGACCTTTCTTCTGCACGGTGTCACCGGCTCGGGAAAGACGGAAATCTATCTCCAGGCCATCGCCCATGCGTTGGGACAGGGAAAAGGCGCAATTGTCCTCGTGCCCGAAATTTCCCTGACGCCGCAAACGGTCGAACGTTTCAAGGCGCGATTCAGTTCCGGCAAATTGCAGACGCTCGTGGCTGTCCTCCACTCTCACCTCAGCGCCGGTGAGCGTCATGATGAATGGCATAAAATTCGTCAGGGCCGCGCCCGCATCGTCATTGGCGCGCGCTCGGCGATCTTTGCCCCGATTGACCCCCTCGGCCTGGTCATCGTGGATGAAGAGCACGAGCAAACTTATAAACAGGAGGAAACCCCGCGTTATCACGCCCGGGATGTCGCCATCATGCGCGGCCAAATGGAAAGCGCCGTCGTCCTGCTGGGTTCGGCCACTCCGTCGATGGAAAGCTATTACAACGCGAAAAAGGGAAAATATACGCTTCTCGAATTGCCCGCGCGCGTCGACGATCAAAAAATGCCGCGCGTCCGTGTCGTGGATATGCGCCAGGCGGCGGCCCGGGAAAAAGGGAATCTCATTTTTGCCCCACAGCTCAAGGAGGCCATCCAACAACGCCTGGAAAAACAGGAGCAAACGATCCTGTTTTTAAATCGGCGCGGCTGGGCCACGGCTTTGCAGTGTCCGCTGTGCGGTTACGTCGCGCCCTGTCCCAATTGCAGTGTGTCGCTGACTTATCATCGTATCGAACAAAAGCTCGCCTGCCATATTTGCGGGCACTTTGAGAAAGTTCCGTTGGTTTGTCCGAACGAAAAGTGCCGGAATCCGGCCATTCGGTTTGCCGGTACCGGCACGCAGCGCGTCGAAGAAACCCTCGCAAAACTGTTTCCGCGCGCCCGGGTCCGCCGCATGGACTCCGATACGATGAAACGCAAGGACGATTACCGCAAAACCCTCGGGGAATTTCGAACGGGAAAAATTGATATCCTGGTCGGTACTCAGATGATCGCCAAGGGTTTGCATTTTCCGAATGTGACTCTGGTGGGCATCATCCACGCCGATTCCGCCTTGCATCAGCCGGATTTCCGCGCCGGCGAACGCACCTTTCAACTGCTTACCCAGGTTTCCGGTCGCGCCGGTCGCGGCGACGTCGAAGGCGAGGTTTTTGTCCAGGCCTTTGCCCCGTTTCATCCGGCCATTCAATACGCGCGCCGGCACGATTACACCGGCTTTTACGAACAGGAAATCGAATTTCGCGAACAATTAAAATATCCCCCCCTCACGCGGGTGGCCCTGCTCACCTTAAAAGGCCGCAACGAGGACAAAGTGAAATTCTCAGCCCAACATCTTAAGCGTGAATTGCAGAAGGGCCTGGCCGAATTTAAAGACGTAATCCTGCTGGGTCCCGCCCCGGCGCCCCTGTTGAAGGCAGAAACGTTTTATCGCCATCAAATCATGCTGCGCGCCAGGGCAATGAGTAAATTGAGCCATACCCTGGCAAATATTCTTCCGACCGTGACCATGCCGGACGACGTCGCGCTGACGCTCGATATCGATCCTGTCAATCTTGCGTAGGGGTCGACGTTTCCGGTTCAAGCCGTCCCTCTCTACATCCGATTCCACCAAACCGAAGTTGGCTTAGTGACATCAAACGCAACCCGTTTGTCAGGGCTGTCGAGAGTATAGATTTCATAGCGCATGGGTCGCATCTTGAAGTGCCCGGCCGCAAGCCGGCGCAGGCGATGATGCCCAAGCAATAGCGGGCGCAACATCCGGATCCAGGCAGGGGCCATGGCCAGCGTTTCCTCCTTTTCGCGAATGGCGTTTGGCCTCAAATTCATGTTTTCGCCGGTATCAGTGAAGGTGGCGACGATGGAATCGCACACAGCCATGGGCACTTTGTTTTGCATCAGAGCATACGACCAATGAAAATCGCCCAAATCGCGCCAACGCGTGTCGAAAAGGATGCCGCGCTCCTGGATGACTTTGCGCCGGATAAATACCGAACTGGTCAGCATCCGGAACCGATACCAAATATGCCACGGATGCGGCGTCATCAAATGCCGATGGCAAATATAGTTGCCGCGGCCATCGACAATGAGACTGTGCGCTAGGGCAACTTCCACGTCCGGATGCGCTTCAAAGAAGTCATTGATGGTTTTCAGGGCGTTGGGAAGATATTGCTCGTCGCAATTTAAATACGCCAGGATGTCACCCGTGGCGCGCCGATAACCGTGATTAACCGCGTCATACATGCCGGCGTCTTTTTCGATGAACGCCTTGACCCGTTTATCGTGCGGCAGCCAATCGCGCGTGGCGTCATCCGAACACGAATCCTGCACAATGTGCTCCACTTCGACGCCCCTCTGATCGGCAACCGAAGCAATACACAATTTGAGCCAGTCGGAATTCCGAAAACTCGGAGTAACGATGGAAAACTTCATTCCCTAATCATTCAAGGGCTTTTTGGACCTGATTTCAACGCGAATCCGTTCGAGCAGGAGGACGACAATTTCGACGACCAGAAAACGCATCAATGCGTCCCACAGCCAAACTCCAGGGTGAGAAAGGTTTACCAGGGGATTATCCACGTTTTGAAGGAACGCCCAAACCAGAGCCGAAAGTACTGCCGCGAACGTCCCCCAGCGGCGGTTCATCACCAGGGTCAGGATGACCGCCGGGATGATATAAAAAGGCATTAGCGAAACCGCGGCGCCGGTAACGTGGTCTGCCACGGCAACACCTCCCAGGATAATAAGGCTGGCCAAAACGGTCTCTTTGTGATCGGCGAATTCCGCCGTCAACGAACTTCGCCGGTTCGCCGCTGGTTCTTTTTCCATAAACCACGACTTGGCCTGACGATACGTCCGCAGCCACGGCAACGGTAGAAATTCAAAGCACACCCGGATCCCTCCATCCAGGGCGCATAAAAGGCGGCCGGTAAAGGTGTAATAAAATCGCGCGAGGATTCCCGGTTCCGGCCCGGTGGAAGCAAAGTCATCAAATTGCAGCAGCTCCCGGCGCAAACGGTTCCAGCGATTGTGAAAGCGCTCCAGATTTTGGACAATCCGCGGATCCGGTTGGTGATTCTCCTGCCGCCGCCGAATTTTTCCCCCTCGAAGATGTTCGAACTGCGGCGCCCGAAATACCGCCGATAAATCGGCGCCCGCCAGATCCATCATCCTGGCATCAAATTCTATTTCCAGGAAATCGCAGAACCGGCGGCAGGATTCCTCAGTACGGTCGATCAAATCCGCATACGTCACGTGGTGAACGCGGTGCCCCGAACGAACGAGTTCAGCGGCGCCACGGATCATTTCCTCCTGGTAATAAATGAGCCGGCTTAACATCCCCGGGCGGCGGAAGTACCGCGCGCCGCGCGCCGATTCCTTAACGCTGCTGTAAGTTTCCACCGGGTCCCGCCAAATGAGAATAAACGAAGCCCCGGGATGGTTTTGCGCCACCTGCCGGAGGCGATCGCAATAAAACGGCGACTTCTCTCCCATGATTTGCGCGCCCTTGGTTTTAGCGAACTCCCGGTACACATCCCGCGGTGCGCGCGCGTTTCCGTCGCCATCCTCGGAGCCCCTTACATTCAGGTGATGACGGGAAAGCGCGTTGGTGTAGAACTCCAGGCGCTCGCGCCAATCCCGCTGAAAACGCAACGCTGAAAACGCTCGCGGAAAATTCCAAACGTCGCACTCATACATGAGCGCAATTTTTGGATGCTGGTTGAGCAAAGCATACAGCAACGACGTACCCGAACGAAATACCCCTACGACAAAGAGTGTCGTCGTCGTTGGCTCTGTAGTTGAAGGTGTTGAATGTCCTGTGGTTGCTCCAGGCACAATTTAAGTATGGTGTACTTTTTGCAATTTGCAAAAGAATTCCTCCGAATAAGACGTTGCAACCTGGCAAAACGTTACCGCCAAACCATCACTAAACGCGAAATCGCTGGGCAATTGGGATGCGCCTGCCCGTCCCGAAGGCGCGCGCCGAGATTTTCAGCCCGGGAGCGGCCTGTCGCCGCTTGTATTCCGAGAAATTAATTTTATTCAGCACGTCGTGGACCATGGCCGATTCAAAACCGCTCCCAATAATCTGTTCCCGGCTGAAATTCCGGACCACGTACAAATCCAAAATCGCGTCCAATGTTTCATACTGCGGCAGCGAGTCCTGGTCCGTTTGATTTGGCCGCAGTTCCGCGCTGGGAGGCTTGACGAGGGAATTTTGCGGAATCACTTCGCCGTCGCGGTTGACCCATTTGGCAATTTTGTAAATGTCCGTCTTGAGGACATCCGCCAGCGGCGCGAGCGCGCCATCCATGTCGCCATACAAAGTGCAATAACCGACCGCCATTTCGGATTTGTTGCCGGTGGTCAGCACCAGGGCATTAAATTTATTCGAAAGCGCCATCAGCGTCACGCCGCGGAGCCGTGATTGCACATTCTCCTCGGTTTGGTCCATTTTTAGGCCCTTGAAAATCCCGGCCAGTTGTCCTTCCACGGCAAGGAATGGGGGCTCGATGGGCAACACTTCGAATCGAATTCCGAGCTTCCTGGCGATGGCCTCGGCATCAACCAGACTGCCTTCGCTTGAATAGCGCGCGGGCATCGCCACGCCCATGACATTTTCCCTGCCCAAAGCGTCCGCCGCCAGGACCGCTGTCAACGCGGAATCAATGCCCCCGGAAAGGCCCAGGATGAGCGATTTAAATCCGCATTTCCTCACATAATCGCGAATGCCCAGCGACAACGCGGAAAAAATTTGGGCTTCGCGGGCCGGGGACTCTGCCATTGGCCGCCCGGTTTCGCCCAGGTCGGCCACGAATACATCCTCTGAAAATCCCTTTCCCATGGCGATGACCTTGCCGTTGGCGTCCAGCGCCAGGCTGTGCCCGTCAAAAATCAATTCGTCATTGGCGCCCGCAAGGTTGACCATGGCGAGGGGCATTTTTTCATCGCGCGCCACCCGCTGAAGCATTTCCAGGCGCACCTTCTCTTTTCCATCGCTCCACGGCGAGGCGGAAATGTTCAATATCATCCGGCCGCCCAGGGCAACTGCTTCTTTAACCGGATCACGGCGATACAGCCGCTCCGGCCAAAAATCCTCGTCATTCCAAATATCCTCGCAAATTGTGATCGCCAGTTTTTGGCCCTTATACTCAAATGGCTGGACCTGTTTTCCGGGCTCGAAATACCGGTCTTCATCAAAAACGTCGTAGGTGGGAAGCAGGCATTTAATTGTCCGCCACAGGACTTTGCCATTTTGAAGGACCGCCGCGGCATTTCTCAATGCCCGCCCGGGACGATCCGGATTGCGGTCCACATAACCGACGCACAGGGGTACCGGCCCGATCTGCTTCGCCGTGTCTTCCAAAGCCGCCAAATTTGCGTCGATAAAGTCGGCGCGCAGAAGCAAATCACGGGGCGGATAGCCGCAAAGAAATAATTCCGGGGCCAGCGCAAATTCCGCGCCAAGCGAAACGGCCCTTTCATACCCGGCCACGAGTTTGGCGATATTGGCGGGGAAATCGCCTATGGTCGAATTGAGCTGGAGAAAGCCAAGCTTCATGTCGGATTCACGATATCGATTGTTGTAGTGACAATCAATTTCAGGATGAAACAGCGCAAATGAATTATTTGGCGGGATTTAGCCTTGCCGCGATCCATGCAGCTCCTTATTTTTTTAGAAATGGCAATGGACACTCCGGAAAGGGACGGGCATTCACGACGATTGTTTATCAAAATGAGCGCCGGCGCGTTGGGCGGACTGGCGCTGGGACAAGGCTCCCTCGGAAACCTCGTCACGGGCAGCGGTTCCACCGGTCGCAAACCCAATTTTGTATTCTTCCTGGGCGAGGGATTGCGATGGGACGAATTCAGTTTCATGGGCAATCCCATTCTTAAAACCCCAAATATGGATCGGCTCGCCCGCGAAGGCATGACTTTCAAAAATGCCTTCGTGACCAACGCGCTGTGCCTGCCTTCGCGCGCCAGCATTTTGACGGGTCTTTATTCGCATACCACGGGCGCCATCGATAATCGCGACCGGCCCATCCCACCGGACTTTCCACTGGTTTCGGACCTCTTGCGACAAGCCGGCTACGAGATCGCATTTTTCGGCAAATCGCACGTCCAGGGCGGCCTTCAGGACCGGTTTTGGGATTATTATTTCGGCTTCAATGGCCAGGCCAAAGATTACTATCATCCCGTGCTCACCGAGGGCGTGGCCGGCAAATTTGGCGAACCTAAAATATACGACGGTTACGTCGATGACATCGTCACAGACCGGGCGCTAAAATGGCTTGGCCAAAAACATGAGAAGCCCTTCTGCATGTTCCTTTGGTTTTGGACCCCGCACGCGCCGTTTTATCGCGATCGAAACGACCTGGACCTCTACAACGGCGTCACGATACCGAAACCGCCGACCTTCGATGACGACTTGAAGGGTTACCCTGGCAAGCCCAGCGCCTTTGTGGATGCGAACAATAAAATTGGCACCAGCACCGTTGGCAATGACGACCCGCGCACCCTCGAAGAATTGGTCAAAGATCATTATGCGGGCGTGGTCAATAACGATGACCATGTTGGCAGTGTGATCCAGACGTTGGAAAAGTCCGGAAGCCTGGATGACACGGCTATCCTCTTGAGCTCAGATCACGGCTTTTTCCTGGGGGAATGGCGTTGTTACGACAAGCGGTTCATGCACGAACCATCCATCCGCGTTCCCCTCATGGTCCGCTATCCGCGCAGGGTCGGCGCCGGAACTGTTTGCGAAAAAATGGCGTTAAACGTGGATCTCGCCCCAACCATGCTGGAACTTGCGGGAGTGTCTATTCCGCAAATGCACGGACAAAGTCTGGTGCCGCTTTTGCAAAATGAGAATCCGGATCATTGGCGCAAAGACTGGTTGTACGAATATTTTGAATACCCGGAAGTCGAGCACGTCCGCCCCCATCGCGGGGTCCGCACAGAACGCTACAAGCTGATCCACTACCATAAATTGCCGCAATTTCCTGATCTGCCCGAAGAATTTGAATTGTACGATTTGCAGAATGACCCGGGCGAAATCAATGATTTGTTTGGCCAGCCCGGATATTCCGATTTGACTGATCGGCTGATGGATCGAATCTCCGAACTAAGGGAGGAAACCGGCGATCAAACGACTGACTCCACGACTTGAGAAAAGCTATTGTTCCACGTCTCGAATGGCTTCGGACATGGCGGCCAGATGCCGTTCAAGGGTGAATCGCTCCAGAAATATACCCCTCAAGGCTGCGCTCAAATCCATTTCGCAAAGCAGCCGCAACTTCCCCGCGATTTGAGCAGGCGACTTAATGTCCACGAGGCCCGGATAATCGGCAGGCAGCATGTCAGGAACCGCCCGCCAGCGGGTCGTGATCACCGGCAGGCCAAAGGCCAGCGCCTCCGCGATGTTTGTCGGCTGGCCTTCGGCAGGATAATACGTGGGAAAACAAAAAATATCCGCCGCGCGAAATTCCCTGTATTTGCGTTCGCCGGAAATAAACCCCACGAGCGACACCGCATCCAAAAGACGATGCCGAAGGATCAGCTCCCGGAATTCTCTTTCTTCCGCGCTTGACGCGAATGTGCCGGCGACCACAAATCGAAAACGCAACGGCAATTCTTGCTCCTCCGCGGCCTGATTGGCCAGTCGCACGCCTTCGAGGGCGTCAAAGAGGCCTTTTTCCCGCGAGCAGGTAGCAACGAACAACACATTGACTATGCCTCCGCTCAAATTTGCCGGCGCGGTCTTTCGCGACAGGAACGTTTTAAGCGCAGCAATCCGGGCCTCGCGAAAAGGAAGAATCGAATCATTAAATTCCGGACAAGGATCGGGCAAACCGTTGCCGATGATGGCAAGGCGCCGGGGCAGTAATTTTTCGGCATCGACGCGGCCATACTCCGTCAGCACTATGCTCAGGTCTGCTCGCCCCATTGACCGATAGGTGACGCTCCGGGTTTTGTGGCGCCCCGATATTTCAAGCCATTTGGCCAAACCGCCGCCATGCCAGTGAAAAATGATTTTGTCAAAAAATGGACGGCAAAATAACATCACGAGCCAGTCCCGATAAAGGGCGACGGCTTTGCCGGGCGCCGGCACGTAATACATTGTTTTGACTCCGTACCGGAACCGGCACCAAATAGCTTGCAGGCAGTAAAACAGGATCTGGTCAAATTTTCTGATCTGAAATTCGCCGATATCCCCCATCGTTTTCGAAAGGCGCGCATTTACGTGATAGCACTCGATGCCATACCGATTGGGCGGCTCGCGCCGGGATTTCGATGTGCGCCGGTCACCTCCGAAATGCTCCAACAAGGTCTGCACCGCGGCGCTTTGGCCATGGTATGGGGGCGGCACATGCGCAAAAATGAGCAATTTCATTGTGATTTGCCGTTTACGATTTACGATGAACGCGTTGCGAGCCGGGGGACCCGGGTCAATGACCCGGCCATTTTAAACACGCCCGCCGAATCGTATACATCTAACCGCACATCGTAAATCATGAACCGCGTGAACGTGCTAGGAGTCGGCATCAGCGTGCTGAATTTGCCCGCCGCCCTGGCGGAAATTGCCGATGCCATTCGCCATCACCGCAAGGGCTATATTTGCGTCACCGGCGTCCACGGAGTCATGGAAGCGCAAGGCGATGCGGCGTTCCGGGCAATACTGAACAACGCATTTCTGTGCACGCCTGACGGCATGCCGATGGTCTGGGCCGGGAAGATTGCCGGTCATTCGCAAATGAGCCGCGTCTACGGCCCCGACCTTATGCTGGATCTCTGCGCCTGGAGCCAGGAGAATCCATGCCGGCATTTCCTATTCGGCGGCGCGCCGGGCGTCGCGAAGCAACTCGCGGAAAAACTCAAAGCGCGATATCCTAAACTGGAGATCGTCGGAACCTTCACGCCGCCATTCCGTCCGTTGAATCCGGCGGAGGAAAGTGAGCTGCGCGATCAAGTCCGCGTCGTGCGCCCGGACATCTTTTGGGTCGGCCTGAGCACGCCCAAGCAGGAAAAGTTCATGGCGGAATACCTGCCGAAATTGGATGCAACACTCATGGTTGGCGTGGGCGCGGCGTTCGATTTTCTAAGCGGCCGGGCCAGGCAGGCCCCGCGCTGGTTGCAACGCAGCGGCCTTGAATGGTTATACCGGCTCTGCAGCGAGCCCCGGCGGCTTGCCGGGCGATACCTGAAAAATAATCCCCTTTTTATCGCAAAAATCGCTCTTCAGGCGTCCGGACTAAAGAAATATACGCTGAACTCTTAACCACCCAGCAGTTCCCGGACTTTCGCCCCAATGTCCCCTCCGCGCAGCAGCGATTCACCCACCAGAATCGCCCGGGCCCCGCAATTCCTCAACCGCTCCACGTCTGCCCGGGTATGAATGCCGCTTTCAGCCACCAGAATTTTATGCCCGTTCAATTTGGCGGCCAGAATCTCGGTCGTGGCAAGGTCCACCGTAAACGTTTTCAGATCGCGATTGTTCACGCCGATCAATTCCGCATCCATCTTCAATGCCCGGTCCAGTTCCGCCGCATCGTGAACCTCGACTAGTGCCGCTAGCCCGGCTTCTGTTGCCAGCGAATGAAATTTCCGCAATTGCGCGTCAGACAGGATCGAAACAATCAGCAATATGGCATCGGCGCCCCATTCTATGGCTTCGAGAATTTGCCGCTCATCAATAATGAAGTCCTTGCGGAGGAGTGGTAGCTTTACCGCGGCGCGGATTTGACGCAGGTAATCAAGAGAACCCTGGAAAAACTTCTCATCCGTCAGAACAGAAAGGCAACTGGCCCCGGCGGCTTCGTATGTCTTCGCAATGCGAACCGGGTCAAAGTCTTTGCAAATCACGCCCGCAGAGGGCGATGCTTTTTTGACTTCCGCAATTAGCGCCATCCCTGACCCATTTCTTTTACGCAACGCCCCGCGGAAGTCGCGCTGTTCGCCGCGTTCGAGCAGGGCATCCCGAAGATCCCCGGCCGCGATAATGCGCGAAGGCAGCCGGCCAACCTCCCGCTTCTTCTCTTCAACGATTTTATCCAGTATATTCACAATTCGCCCAAATAATCGGGCACATCTCGACATGGTCCATCAAACTTTCCCGATAGCAGGGACGGCGCGTTGATTGCCAGGGGTGCTACCGCTCCCCGCCCGTCCAGCGGGCGGAACACACGCAATAAGACGTACGATACGATCGGGCACGCACAGTTTCGAAAGTAGAAGGGAAAAAAGAAAAGGAAAAAGCAAAAAATCTTCATTTCCCATTTTCCTGCCACGGCACTTCATAAATTTTTACGGCATCCAGGATCCCCTTGACCTTGACCGGCGGCAATTCAACGCACGTCGCCGCCAGGGGGGGATCGTCGCGTAACAAATTTCGGTACGTCGCTTCGCCAATGATAATGCGGGCGCTTCCGGAAACGCCCTCCAATCGCGAGGCCAAATTTACTTCTCGTCCGAATATCGTATAATTGTATTGGTGCGTTTCCGAACCCATCAGGCCCACGTCCACCACGCCCGTGTTGATGCCGCACCCGAGCGTGAGGATTGGCAAAAGCGATTTGGC
>DASYZW010000111.1:0-6318 GCA_035945915.1 Verrucomicrobiia bacterium
AATAGGCGTCCCCGCCTTCGGCCCGCAAAAGACGGTAAAGAGACAGTTCCGGCTCCGGCGTCGACTCCGGGTGGATGCCAGTGAGAAGCCCCGCCCGTCTCAGCCGGGGACTGGCGATGGCGACCAGGAATGCCGGCGCAGTTTGGCGGCCCGCCTGGATGTCTGCCAGTCCCTCTCGCACCAGCGATTCGCCGGGAAGTCCCCGGATTAGGTCATCCGTTTTCATCGCAAAATTTCCGCACTGCGTCACGGAAAGAGGCCGGATCAATGGCGGGATAACGTATCAGTTGCGGCTCGATCTGCGCGAAGAACTCACGCATGTGCCCGATCCGGATCATTCCATCTTTTATCATAGATCGAACATCGTGAAGATCACGCGTATGTCCGCGATGCAACTTGGACAAGGCCTGGCCATAAGGATCATAATGATAAAACTTTATCGCCCCGTATTGGCCAATGAACACACTGCGCTCGCGCCAGCCGGGAATGGCGGGGATGAATTGGTCCGGGCACGCCAACTCGACGTTGATGTCCAATTCATTCTTCAAGCCCGCCAGCGCTTCGAAAAAGCCGCGGGGTTCGGGATCGGGCTTCAAATCAATATCGATGGTCATGGCCCGCCAACCGTAAAGGACCGCCGTCGCGCCGCCGGCAAAATAAATCGAGCCTTCGCCGGCGACGCGCTTCCCGACGATCGCCATGAAATCGTTGATTTTTGTTTTATCGGCTTCCGAACGCACGACTCAAAGTGCGCGACCGGCGCGGGAAAGAGCAAGCGGATATTTCCCGGCTCATTTGTCCCAGCGGTATTGTGTTGACAGAGTCCGGCGCAAGAACCGACGCTCTCGGCAATGAGCAACTGTGGGCGAATGCCCCGATTGCAAATTGGATCGAATGTTTGAAAAATTGGTTTGGAAACCGGCTGGCTTTGTTCCATCACTCGACGCGCTTGAGGCCTGGCACGGCGTGACGGGTAAATGGGATGTGACAATGGCTGTGACCGGATCTCAGGAAGGTCATCCGTTGCGGATCGTCGAACTCGAGGGTGGCAAAATTATCGGTGATCTGAGGATGGTCGCAACCGCGGGAAACGTAGCTGTCGGCGGGTTGCAAAGTTTGTTTAGCTGCCCGGACCCGGATAATCATTATCTTTTGAAAAGGCGGCGAATTCGGCTTTCAAAATATCGGCGCGGCACCGCCCTGCTGTTGGGCGCGGCCAACAGCGATAACTACTACCACTGGATGGTGGACAGCGTGCCGCGCTGGAAACTGTTGCAGGCGGCTAACGAATGGAACTACGACTATGTCCTGCTTCACGGCGCGCGCAAGCCATTCCAGGATGAAGTTTTGGATCGTCTCAATGTGCCGCAGGCGAAGCGGCTTCGCTGCTCAAAGAACTTTGTGCATCAATTTGAACGACTGGTTGTGCCCTCGATACCGTTTCCGCCGGAACAAATTGCGCCTTGGGCGTGTTCGTATCTTCGCTCGCTTTTCCCCGAGAGAGTGTCCGGGCCGAATAAGGTCTACCTGCGGCGAGGCGGTTCCCGGCGGCGGTTGGTCAACGAAACGGATTTGGAAAGGTCCTTGGAAAAAGCTGGCTTTGCAATGTGCGATCCCGGGCGCATGATGGTATCGGAGCAGGCGGGTTTCTTGAGGTCGGCGAAAGTCATCGTATCGCCACATGGGGCCGCGCTGACCAACGCGGTTTTCGCGCCGCCAGGGGCCTTCTTATTCGAAATATTTGACCCCCGGCACAAGCCCAGGAATTTTGAGAGACTGGCGTCGGCATGCGGACATCGTTATTCGAGCGTGGAAGGAACGGCGGTTCAGTGCGCGACTCGTAAAAGGCTTGAATGTGAGATTGACATTTCTCGCGTTTCGGAAAAAGTAACAGCATTTTCGCGAACGTAACCGTGACGTAAACGGAAGGCAAATCTAATGGGATTCATTGTCCAGTCCAATATCGCAAAGTCTTCAAGTGAGGCATGAGGGATACTCCGTGAGCCAGGAATTGCCGAGCGCCGAAATAGTGAAAACTCTTAATGCTTCAAGTGATTCGGATTGCGCGCTGAGAATAGCAGTATTTTCATGCGGCACCCCCAACTCCCCAACATCGTTCATTCGATTGGCAAGTCCTCTCGGATTTTTGGAACGGCAAGGGCGCGTGAAGATCGAGTGGTGCGTTGCTGACAATTCAAAAACCAGCATTGACAAGCTATTGGCTTCGGACGTCTTTATTCTGCAGCGCGAATTTTGCGAGAGGTCCGTCTGCCCGCCGGTGATTTCCGCCGCGCGGGCATTAGGCATACCCATCGGTTTTGAATTAGACGACTTATTGATTGACGTCCCAGCGACGCATCCGGAGCAAGCGCGCTATGCGAAGTTACGGCCTGACGTATTAAGCATGCTTCGCCAGGCGGATATTATAATTGTCACAACAGATCCATTGCGACATTTTTTGGAGGCGGCGGAGCCCGAGGCGAGGGACAAAATTCGCGTTTGGCCAAACTTTATTAACCTGGATATTTGGGAAGGCGCCACTCCCCCTCTGGAGGCGCCGCCGAACCCGTTTGTGATCGGTTGGGCGGGAACATCAACGCATGCGGACGATTTAGCCATTATCAGCCCGGCCATAAGGCATTTGGCTCGAAAATATTCCGGTAAACTAGAATTCAAATTTTGGGGATATTTACCCGAAGATCTCAAAGACGTTCCTGGCGTTACGTTCGTACGTGGCCAGATTGGGGACGTTACGGTCCATGCGCGGGACATCGTAAAAAATCGCATCGACCTGGCACTGGCCCCGTTAGTTGATCATCCATTCAATCAGGCCAAGAGTGATTTAAAATGGCTGGAATATTCCATCGGTTTCACTCCTGGCATCTACTCTACCGTCTCGCCGTACGTGAACTCCGTGGAGCACGGCCGCACTGGCTGGCTTGTGGACAATCAATCCGGTCATTGGGTCGAAGCCATCGAGAATCTCATGTCCAACAACGAACTCCGCCGTTCGATCGCTATTCAGGCGCACGACGAAGTTCTTCGGAATCGAACCATTCGCACCGGCGCCAACCGGTGGGAGGCTATTTTTCGTTCATTTTATTTACGCAATCGGAAACTGGAAGATTCGGCTGACGCGAAGCGCTATCAGGCTGCCGAATTTTTGAAACAATATGCCAGGGAAGCCGCCCACCGCCGCGGATCGTGGGTGACTCGCAAACTTAGAAAAATCAGGAGATGGACTTTGAAGACCCGGCACCGGTGGGCATCCGGCCGGTAAACGGCAAAGCTCGAATTGACTTTACGGATGCCGGTCCGCATTACTATCGGGCGATGAAAGTAAGCGTTCTGATACCCGTCTTTAACGCTGAGCCACACTTGGCCGAATGCCTGGAATCTGTTTTATTCCAGGATTTTTCGGACCTTGAAATCATTATATCAAACGACGCGTCGGCAGACGGCTCCGCGCGAATCATCGAAAGTTTTGCGCAACGGGATTCGAGGATTCGCTGGTGGACAAATCCGCAGAACCTGGGAGAAGCGGGGAATTCGAACGTTTGCTTGAAAAGCGCCCGAGGGGAATACATCAAATTTATTCATGCGGACGACAAATTACTGAGTGCGTCGGCGATCAGAAAAATGGTGGAGGCGATTGAAGCGCACCCCGGCGCTTCGCTGGTCTGCTGCCGGCAAAACTTTACGCGAAGCCAAGCCGGGTTCAAACTGGAGCCTCGCATTTTATCTGATAAGACCGGCTGCTTTAGCGGCCGGCGGATTATCATCACCTGCCTCGAAAGGGATGCCAATTTAATTGGCAATCCGTCACACGTTTTATTTCGAAGGTCTAATGCGAAACGCGGGTTCGATGAGCGGTTCAAACGCCTGGTCGATTACGAAATGTGGTTCCACTTATTGGAACAGGGCGATTGCGTTTACCTTGCTGAAACGCTGGCGACCTGGAGGTTGCACCCGAAACAGCAGAGCGCGCCAGTCCAGGGTATTGAGCCGCAGGAGGGTTTGTGGCTGGTGCGGTCATATTATGAGAAAGAGTGGTTGCGCGCCGCGGCGACGCCGAAGATGCTGTTTATCCAATCACGGGCATTAAAGGCAAAATATGGCTCCTCCGCCATGGATGTTGTTAAAAAGTTGCGCGCCTCATTGGGATCGGCAAGGTTTCTTTTATTATGGGTCGATCGAAAGCGCAGCAAAATTAATCGATGGGCTGGAAAAGTGGCGAATCGATGGTAACGACGGCCATCCCCCGTTCCCAAGCTGAATTTTTGGGCCAGTGACCAATAGCATATTGCATAAATTGGCTTTTCACCTGCGTTTCAGTGATTGATTATGTAAGAAATGAAAGTTAGTGTCCTGGTGCCCGTATACAATGCCGAACGTTATTTGGGCGAATGCCTGGAATCCATTCTGGTCCAGGATTTTACGGATTTCGAAATTATTATTTCGGATGACGCCTCGACCGATAATTCGGGGAACATCATCAAACGTTACGCTGCGCGTGACTCTCGGATTCGCTGGTGGAAAAATCCCAGAAATATGGGAGAGGCCGACAATTCGAACCTCTGTCTCAAAGCCGCGATCGGAGAGTACATAAAGATGGTTCACGCTGATGACTTGTTGCTTAGCCCGTTTGCAATTCGAAAAATGGTTGCCGCGATGGAGGCGTATCCCGGCGCATCGCTCGCGGGTTGCTTTCAACATTGCACTCCAACGGACGTCGAATTTTGTTTCGAACCACGGGTTCTTTCCGAGAGAATACAATGTTTTAACGGGCGCGAAATGATTGTTCAATGCCTGGAAGAAGACGCGAACCTAATCGGGAACCCGTCGCAGACTATCTTCAAACGGTCGCAGGCGCAGCGGGGCTTTGATGATCGTTTCAGGCTAAAGGTGGATTACGAAATGTGGTTTCACCTCCTGGAGCAGGGCGATTATGTCCATCTACCAGAAGCGCTCGCAACCTGGCGTTTGCACTCGACGCAACAAACAACGCTGGCCAGAGGAACTGAGCCCCCTTCGGGTTTATTATTGGTGCAGACGTACTATGAGAAAGCGTGGTTGCAGGAAGCGGCCACTCCGAGAATGTTATTTGTGCAATCGCGGTCATTAAGAAAAGGATACGGTTCCCAGGCGGCCGCCTTAGTGCGAAAAATGCAATCATCCCTTTCACCCGCCCATTTTCTAGAGCTTTCGCTGGAGCGAAAGCGAGGGACGATTCTTAGATGGATGCGCAAAATGGCTGGTCGTTTCGAACTCAGACTGCCGGGCCTAACGACAATGCGAAACATTCAAAAGGGCTAAGCAATGGCAGATTACACGTCGACTCCTCGTGATCTGGTTCTTACCATCATGCACCGGGGAACCTTCGATTATATAGCGCCGTTCGTCCTTTCGTTAAGAAATACCGGCTACCGGGGTTCGATAGCAGTCCTCGTGAGCCGCGTGGACCGGAGATCGGTCGAACAACTCCGTGAGCTGAACGTTATTATTGCGCCCTTTCGCTTTTCGGGCCGGCGCCACCGGCAACGCCTGGCGCGATTTTGGCCGATTTGGCGCTGGTTCTTTTCAACCGGAGCCCCGCATTCTTTGAAAATCCGTCTGGCACATGCCGTCTTCCATTTGTATTACCGGAGGCACCTATTGTATTTGGAGTTTCTCGAAAAACATGTGTCGGACTTTGACCGGGTTCTTTTGGCAGATGGCAGGGATATCTTTTTTCAGGCCGATCCTTTTGCCTGGAATTGGACAGCCGGCGTGCATTTCTTTCTGGAAGAAACCAGCCACCGGATCATGAACTGTCCAGCCCAGCGACAGTGGTTAACAAAACAGTTTGGGTTGTCCTTTCTGGAAACGCATGGTCAAAAGACCGGGGCTTGCGCCGGAACGACCTTTGGTGACATAGCCGGTATTTGCCAATACCTGAAATTGATGGCCGCCACAACCATGCAAGCGCTTGACTTGCGCGACGTGCCTGAAGGCGACCAGGGCATTCACAATTACATACTCATCCAAAAATTAATGAGCAACATCACGGTTCACGAAAACCGCCGCGGTCCGGTGATGACGTTGTTTTTTTCCCGCGAAGCAAACATTCAGACTGACGCCAGCGGTTCTCTGGTCAACGAAGACGGCACGATTGTTCCCATTTTGCACCAATATGATCGGTTTCCTGCGCTGAAAGAGCGTTTGTTGAAATCGCTCTCCAGGACTATGCGTTCCGCTGACTCTGGCTTTTCACGCCACGTTCACCGTGATTTTTCGAAGCTGCCCGGGAAGATCGCCTGGATTCTCGGCGCCAGCATG
>DASYZW010000112.1:0-15358 GCA_035945915.1 Verrucomicrobiia bacterium
TTCGGTTCGGTCGTGCGCGCAAAATCCAGAATCTGTTCCACGATTTTGTTTAGATGCTCAATTTTCGCCTCAATGATTTTGTTGTCCTTGGCGCGCGGGTCATCCTCGGAAAATTTTAAATTCAAAGAATGATACAACAACTTCATGACCGTGAGCGGATTTCGGATTTCGTGCGCAACCTCGGCCGCGAGCAAGCCAAGCGCGGATAATTTTTCGTTTTGGCGCAACTGTTCCTCCACGTCCACAATCCGTTCGTACAGGCGCGCCTTTTCAATTGCGATGGCGGACAATTCGGCCAGGGCGCCCAGGATGCGAATTTCCTCATTGGAAAAATTGTAAGGACGGCCGGTGTAAACATTCAAGGTGCCGATGGCCTGTCCCGCGAACAACAAGGGAACGCTTAAGAGCGAAACGAGCCCCTCGCGGCGCGCGACTTCCACGTTTTGATAGTGCGTGGAGGCCTGGACATTGGCCACTTGCACGGGCTTTTTCCGGCGCACCACGACGCCCAGCAAACTTTCTTCCGCGCTCAATCGCGGTTTTTTTATGTAAGCGCGGCCCGCGCCGTGGCTTGCCCGCAGATCGAGCCATTCGCGGGTGTTATCCAGCATCATGAGGGAGCACATCCGGGCGCGCATCAGGTCGCACGCTTCGCGGGTGATCGCGCGCAAGGCCTCATCCAGGTTCAGCGTCGAATTGATGGTGCGGCTCACGCTGGCCAGCGATTCAAACAAATGGACTTTCAACCGCAATTGCTCATACAGCCAGGTGTTCTGGATGACTTTGGCCGCCTGCACGGCCAGTTCCTGCAACAATTCCTGGTCATCGGCGCTGAAAGCGCCGACCCGGTCCGAATCCATATTCAGCACGCCGCGCGTTTCCCCATTGACTTCCAAAGGCACAGCCAATTCCGATTTTACGCCGCGCCGCGCCGAAACGTATCGAAGGTCCTGGCTAACATCGTTGACGAGAGCCGGTTTGCCGTGGCGGGCCACCCAGCCGGTGATGCCTTCGCCGAGGCGCAGTTGCATCCGGCGCGCCGGGGCCGGTAAATTTTGCGACGCATGAATTTCCAAAAACCCTGAGGTGGGATTAATGAGGACGACCGAGCCGGAAGAGGCCCGGACCAGGCGCACGCCTTCACTAACGATCAACTGCAGCGCCTCCTGGGCTTCCAACGTCGAATGAATGACATTGCTGACCTGATACAGCAATTCCAGCCGTTCAAGGCGCGCTTTTAATCTGGGAAGTTCGTCAGCCATCGTCATCTGATTCGCGTCATCAGGAAAACTCCCGAGGCGCCAAAGAAGATATTGGGCAACCAGGCCGCCAGCCAGGCCGGCCAGGCGCCGCTCGCGCCGAAGGCGAGGCCGACGCGTTGCAAAACAAAATAGATAAAGCAAATGAATATGCTGCCGGCCACCCCGACGAACAGATTGCGCCTCCCCGGCGCCGCGCCGAACGGAATGGCAATCAGAGCGACGACGAGGCAGGTCACCGGCATGGCAATACGCTCGTGCAATTCGGTCTCAAGGCGGCCGCGATCTGCCGGCGACAAATTCGGATGCCATCGCAGATATCCCAAAATGTCCTTCAGCGGGATATTCGGATTTCGCTCGGCGAAGTACCCGTTTATTTCAATTTCACGGGCAATTTCGCGGGGCGTTTCGTTGAACTCAGGCATGGCCAGCGTGTTGGTTTCGAGTGTAGGAACAGGCATTGACAGCATGTCCTGCTTGGAAAACTCCTGGACGTCGTAAAAGACCCAAACATCGTTTGTACGCACCGCCCGACCGGCCGAGAGGATGCGCGCCGACCCGTCCGGCAAATCCCATTGCACCCAGGGGTGGGGCAATTCGGCAGAGCCAAGCCGGTAGTTTCCCGGGAGGACCCACTTGCGACGCGCGCGATCGTTCGTAAAACCGACATTCTGAGCGCTTTCACGGGTAGTGTTGCCGGAATGATGGCTCAAGGTCCGGTCCGCCCAATCCGTGCATCGTGGCACCACTGATTCGTTCAGCACAAACAAAAGCCCGGTTGCGAGGAGCCCGACCAGGAAATAGGGAATACAAATGCGCCATAAGCTCATGCCGGCCGCTCGCATGGCTGTCAATTCATTGTGCCGGGCATGGTGCGTAAGCGTCATCAGCAGCGCCAGCAGGAGAGCCACGGGAATTACGATGGCCAAATATCCCATCGAGGCCGCCGCCGCGTAGCCAATCATTTGACCAAAATTGAGCCGGGCTTCTTCAATTTTGCCGGCGTCGGTAAAGACGGTGACAAAAATGATGAACGACTGGATGCCGATAAGGCAAAATGCCAGCGGCATGAGTAATTCACGAAGCAAATAGCGGTCAAGCAGACGCATCGGCTGTAAGGGGTAACAAATTTTGATTACGGGGCCAATGTCGAAACGTTCAGTGAGCGGTAAAAACCAGTGTCATTGTTAATCCAATGGTGGGAACAATGCCGAAAAGTGCCGGTATCGCAATATGCAATGGCCGTGCCATGGCATTTTGCATGATTTAGTCGTCAGGGTGATGAACTTTTCCCGACGGATTTTGTGCGTGCGGGGAGCGCGCCCGGGTTTGGCGGGCAGCCTCGATTAAAGCATTCAAGTTTTCGGCCTTTAGCTCGCTTTGCTTAAGATGTTTTTTGCTCGCCTGGAGCCGCTTTTTCAGGCTTTCAATTTCCTTGCCTAATTTGGAGCCTTCCTTTGCCATCAGAAGTATAATAGCTCATCAAATGCCATTGTTACGCTCTGGAGATCCCCAACGACACTTACCGGCACAGCAACTGCTATGGCAACGGCATGACAAGAGCACGTCCAAACAACGCCGCAGAATTGGAGATTTTGGAAATGCAGGTTCGGAGGGCCCGGCAACTGGTCCGGCAATCCGAAGTCAAGGTGGAAGCGATTGAAGCCTCCATTCATGAGATGGAAAAATTTTATCCGAAGATCAAGGTCATCCGGCCGGCACGGCCGGATGCCAGAATGGATGGCTTTAGCCTTTTTTCGGATGTTCTGCTAAAGCCGGCCTAACCGGTTTTTAGGTTTTACTCGCTTTTCCTTCAGGTGCGAAATCACGCCCGTTTCGCATTCCCCCGGTTCCGAGACTTTCAAACAGCGGTCGATTTTCCCGTCATTTTTTATTTTTGCGCCGGGGAGAACCGTGTTTAAATGTTAAGTACATGAACGAATGGAACATTCAGTCCCGCGCGACCGCGTGCGAGGCGTGCAGCCAGGCTTTCACCGACAAACAGGCACTGCATACCTTGCTCTTCGATGAACGCGCCGAGCTGCGCCGCATGGACATTTGCCAAAACTGCTGGCAAAACCAATTCAGCGAGGGTGCGCGCGATCGCAAAGGCTTTATTTCCCATTGGCAAACGGTTTTTCAGGCGCCGGCGCCCGTCGAGGAAGCAATTCAAAAAGACACGGCCGAAACATTGCTGCGCAAACTCATCGAGCAAAACGATCCGCAACACGCTCCCGCCGGATACATCCTGGCCGTGATGCTCGAACGCAAGCGCATTCTCAAAGTGAAGGAACAACTTGTCCGCGACGGCCACCGGGTATTCGTTTATGAGCAACCCCGGACTGGCGATGTGTTTACGATCGCGGACCCGGATCTTCGGCTCGACCAGCTCGAACAAGTCCAGCGCGACGTTGCCCAATTGCTGGAGCACGGGATAAATCCACCGGCGCAACCCATTGGCGGCGAGAAACCGATTCAATCTTCTGAAGAAGCACCGGCCGCCGAAGCCCACCTTGCGCCGCAGTGACGTTCCGGCATGCCTGCGATTCCGAAATCCGCCGGTTCCCTCGGCTACCAATTCCGTGACGAAGAACTATTGCGCCGGGCGCTGACACATCCCTCAGTCGCTCGCGAAACCGGAACCGCGGCGGCGCACAACCAGCGGCTGGAGTTTCTGGGCGATGCGGTGCTGGGGCTGGTGCTGACGGAGAAGCTTTACACGGAGTTTCCCGGCTTTGACGAGGGAAGGCTTACCAAAGCCCGCGCAAAATTGGTCAATCGCCATGCGCTTGCGGGGCGGGCGAGGGCGCTGGGCCTGGGCGATCACCTGATTTTGAGCCGGGGAGAGGAAACGAGCGGGGGGCGCGACCGCTCCTCCGCGCTGGCGGACGCTTACGAAGCCCTGCTGGGCGCGATTTTTTTGGACGGCGGTTTTGAGGCGGCACGGGAATTTATTCTTAAGGAATTTGCGGGGGCGTTCAATGACCTGGCGTCGCATCCGTTGATCGAAAATCCCAAGGGCGAATTGCAGGAGCTTTTGCAAGCGCGTTCCGTTAAGGCGCCGGATTATCAAACCGTCCAAATTTCAGGTTCGGACCATGAGCCGCTATTCGAATGCGCGGTATTTCACGAGGGGGCGGAACTGGCGCGCGGAAAAGGCAAAAGCAAGAAGGCCGCAGAAAGCGCGGCAGCGCTTGTCGCACTCAAGACGTTGAGTCGTTAATGCCGCCGGACTTTCCTGGAACCCATCGCTTTTGCCGTTGAATCGGCATTATTTATTGAACAAATTCGTGAGGGCGTTCCCGAGTTGCTTGACGGATTGTTGCCGCACCGATTTCAGCGTCGCCGCATTTTTGTCCAAATTGGCCGCGGTTTGCACGACCGCTTCGAGGGTCGTGCTTGAAATGGCGCTTAAGATGCGTTGCGTTAAATCCGCCGCAGTGATCCCCTCGCCGCCGGTGCCCAGGTCCGTCAGGTGAATATCCGGGAGCGTGATGAGCTCTGGCTGCGCCATGCCGGTTCCATTGATAATGACCTGGGCTTTCGCGCCGGAAATGAGCACATCATCCACCTCAAATTTCTTTTCTGATTTTGGCGTCGACGGCGCATTGGTCGAAAGCGTGCCGCTGCCTTTGCCCGTCGAATTTACGTTGTCCAAAATCTGGCTTAAATTATTTCCCGCCAGGCCGCCTTCAAAGGTAATGCTTGGCGATTCGACGCGAATTGAGCGGATCACCAACTTGCTGGAAAAAACCGACATCGGGTTCAATCCGACAGCGACCAGCCCCACGGAGATGGATTGCGGTGTTTTATAGCCTTCCGGATTGCCGACGACCAACCCTTTGACTTTTGCGGAACCCGTTAGGAGAGACAGGTCCACTGAATCGAGGCGCACGGTTGTTTGCGTGAGGCGCGGCCCGTAGGTTTCGACGGCCGACTTGACGATATGATTGAGGCACACGCCGAAAATGATCAGCGCAATGATAACTATGGCTGCCAATCCCAATACGATCGTTGAAATAACCTTTTTCACAGTTAAAAGCATTGTCTACGGACTAGCCGTGCGCCAATTCGCGCACCGCGGCGATCAAGTCGTCGGTTTTGTAGGGTTTTGCCATGAACCGGTCGGGCTTAATTTCTGAATTGGCATAAACGCTTTCATCCACGGTTCCGCTCACCAGGATGGTCTTTTGGCCGGGGTCCAATTTCCGGCATTCCTGGATTAGCTCCAATCCATTCATCCCGTCCATCGCATAATCGGTCACCACGAGGTCCGGCCGCGGTTTTGCCGCCTTATAGTCAGCGAGCGCGCGGCGCGGGTCAGGGTAGATTTGAATCCGATAACCCTCCGGTTCCAATAGCATTTCCGCCAAATCCAACAACATCACCTCGTCGTCCACGACATAGACTAGCGGCATTTTGGTCTGTTTGGAACGGGGATTATCCGTCATGGGGATAGGAAACACCGGCCTGACGCCAGAATCAAGCGATTTCAAAATGTTACCCTTTCGTTACATTTAAAGGAATGCCGCACCGCCCCCGGCGCCCCGGGGAAATCGACCCCTCCGCGAGGCCGGAAATTTCCTTTGACGGGATGGAGATTGTAGTGGAATTAAATTGATTTGGTTGCATTAAAAATTAAAATCCGCGCCCCGTGTTGAATCTGAGTGTACTTAATCCGCAGCAGCGGGAAGCTGTTGAGACGTTGAAGGGCCCGGTCCTGATATTGGCCGGCGCGGGCACGGGCAAAACTCGCGTCATTACGTATCGCATTGCCCACCTCATCGCCAAAGGCGCGGCGCCCGAGAACATTTTAGCGGTGACGTTCACCAATAAAGCCGCTCGCGAAATGCAGGAGCGGATTCGCAAATTAATCCCGGCGACCCACAAGAAAGCAGGTTCAACCGAACATCGCCCCACAATTTGCACGTTTCACTCGCTCTGCGTCCGCATTCTGCGCCGTCATATCGAAAAGCTCGGCTACAAGAGCAGCTTTGTTATTTACGACGAAACGGAGCAACTGAGCGTGGTGAAAAAAATCCTGTCGCAAATCTCCGCCAAGGGCGAAAAGACCGATCCGGGCGCGGTCCTGAGCCTGTTGAGCCGTTTTAAGAACGGGGGAAGCAACGCGGCGGCCTTCGGCGACGAAAGCGTTCGCGCCCTCGCCCAGCACATTCGGTCCCGCTACGATTCCGCCCTTCACGCCTGCAATGCGGTGGACTTCGACGATCTGATTTTGCTCACGCTCCGGCTTTTCAGCGAGCATCCGGAGGCCCTGGAAAGCTGCCGCGCCCAATACCGCTATATCATGGCCGACGAGTACCAGGACACCAATGCAGCGCAGTTCCAGCTCATTCATGCGCTCGCGGCGAATCACCGGAATTTTTGCGTGGTAGGGGACGACGACCAAAGCATCTACGGCTGGCGCGGCGCGGAGATCGGCAACCTGCTTGACCTCGAAAAGCATTTCCCGGAAGTCAAAGTCATCAAGCTGGAACAGAATTACCGCTCGACCAACACCATTCTCAGCGCCGCCAACGCGATTATCAAAAACAACCCGCGGCGGCGGGCCAAGCAGCTTTGGTCGGGAAAAGGCCCGGGGAGCAAGATCATTTTGCGGTCCTACCCGACTGATGAAGACGAGGCGCGAAGTGTCGTTGAACAGATTGAGTTTGCCCGGATGGCGCACCGCGTTCCCTGGGCGGACAACGCGATTTTATTCCGCACCAATCTCCAGTCACGGCCGCTCGAAACCGCGTTGCGCAAAGCCGGGGTGCGTTGTCATTTGATTGGAGGCCAAAGCTTCTTCGATCGCCGTGAAGTCAAGGATTTCATCGCGTACGTTAAGATGTTTCTTCATCCGCATGACGATGTGAGCCTGTTGCGCATCGCCAACGTGCCGGCACGGGGGCTGAGCGATGTGACCATGGAACGGCTCCTGGCGGCCAGTCACGAGCGAAAAAGTTCCGTATACGCCGCCATGAAAAGCCCGGTTGTGCAGTCGGCGTTCCAGAGCAAGACCCGCGAAAGCATTGAACATTTTGTGGAGTTTATCGAACGCACCGCCGCGGAGCTGAACCAGGTCACGGATTCACCCAAACCGTTGCAATCGTGGAGCGAGAGGTTTTTGAATGAAATCGGTTATTTTGGAGAATTGCGGCGCGGCGAAAAAGACGCCGATGCGGCGGAAAACCGAATCCGCAATTTGCGCGAAATGATTGCGACGCTCGATGATTTCGGCCAACCCAACACTCCCGCGAACGCCCGGATCCAAACATTTCTTGAAGACATAACCCTGGACGCGGAACGGCTGGAGGAAAAGGAAGAGGCCGGGGACGCCGTGACGCTGATTACGATGCATAGTTGCAAGGGGCTTGAATTCCCGCGCGTTTACATCGTTGGGCTGGAGGAGGGCTTGTTGCCGCATTCGCGTTCGGCGGCGGAGGGCACGTTGGACGAGGAACGCCGTCTGTTTTACGTGGGGGTGACCCGCGCAATGCAAAGCCTTGCCATCAGCCATTGCGGCGGGCGCAAGAAATACGGCCAACTCATGCCGTGTCATCCGTCCCGGTTCCTAAAGGAATTGCCGCCCGAACTGGTGGAAGATCCTGAGGCGAACAAAACGCCCCCGAACAGCGATACGGCAAAAAAGATGTTTGATTTGATGCGGAATCTCGCGGCGGGCGACGTGGAACCTTTAAAGAGTTGAGGGATTGAAGCGGGCTTACTTCCGTTGAAATTCTAACGGAGCGCGTCCTCGCGCTCATTTTGGCGGCACGGCGCATACCGTGCGCGGAATCCCGATGGGTTGGTCCCCGGCATGGCTTGCGTTGTTTTGCGCGACGGTCTATGTTGGCTGGCCTTGAACCGAAATGATTTTTAATTTCTTCAACGTGACAGGACTGCCTGTACATTTTAATTTTTGGAGTTAACTATGACCGATCCTCGCTACACCAAGCTCGCGGAACTTCTGATCAATTATTCGACGAAAATCAAAAAAGGCGACCATGCGCTGCTGGATATGATCGACGTGCCGGATGAATTTACAGTGGAATTGGTCCGGGCAGTGCGCGCCGCCGGGGGCACGCCATTCGTCGAAATCCGTCACACGCGAGTTTCCCGCGAAATGCTGCTGGATATTACGGAAACTCAGGCCGCGCAGATCCGGGACATCGAAATGTTTCGCATGAAGAAAATGCAAGCGTACATCGCCATCCGCGGCAGCGCCAATGCCAGCGAGAACTCCGACGTGCCGGCCAGGAGCATTCAGTTGTATTCCAAAACGATCCGGCCGGTGCAGGACTATCGCGTCAACAAAACGCGGTGGTGCGTCCTGCGATGGCCCACGCCCAGCATGGCGCAGGCGGCCAGCATGAGCACCGAGGCTTTCGAAAATCTATATTTCGCCGTTTGCACCATGGATTACGCGAAAATGGCCCAGGCCATGGTTCCGCTCGAAAAGCGCATGAAACGGGCTGACCGGGTCCACCTCAAGGCTCCCGGCACAGACCTGACTTTCAGCATCAAAGGCATCGGCGCCAAAATGTGCAAGGGCGACCGCAATATTCCCGATGGCGAAGTGTTTTCCTGTCCCGTCAAGGATTCGGTGAACGGGGTGATTCAGTTCAACACGCCCACGATTTATTCGGGCACGAAGTTCGAAAATGTTCGCCTTGAATTCAGGAACGGAAAAGTCGTTGCCGGCACCGCCAACAATACTAAACGTCTCAACGAAATTCTTGATACCGACGCCGGAGCGCGTTATGTGGGCGAGTTTTCGCTCGGCTTCAACCCATACATCCTGAATCCGATGTGCGACATCTTATTCGATGAAAAAATCGCCGGGTCGCTTCATTTTACCCCGGGCCAGGCTTACGAGGAATGCGATAACGGCAACCGTAGCGCCGTGCACTGGGACATGGTGCTGATTCAACGGCCGGAGTGGGGTGGCGGAGAAGTGTGGTTTGATGGCGAACTCATTCGGAAAGATGGCATCTTTCTGCCCAGGGACCTGAAGGGGCTTAATCCGGCGAATTTAAAATAGGTCCACCTCAGTCCGCAATCGGTGCGCACCTATAATCAGAAGATTATTGCAAGAATGTCATTTAAATGGCGGCTGGTTTTAGGTGTCGTTTCAGTCGGTGCAGCGGGGCGTCCCCTGATCCGGCGCAGACGATGAAACTGAACGACATGCGTGAGGTTTTGACGGCGAGAGGGATTCAATTGACGAAGTCCCTTGGCCAGAATTTTTTGCACGATCAAAATCAATTGCGTCGGATCGTTGGAGCCGCGCAACTCTCGAAGGACGACAAGGTTTTGGAAATCGGACCCGGTTTAGGACCTCTGACGGAACAATTGTTGGACAAGGCAGGACAGGTATTGGCCGTTGAAACGGATGGACGGCTCGCGAGTATCGTACGTGATCGGTTCCAAAATCCGGGATTTGAACTGATCGAAGCCGATGCCCTCAGACTTCTTAAATCCGGGACGCGTGATTGGAGCGATTGGAAGGTCGTCTCAAATCTGCCGTACTCAGTGGCGTCGCCAATTCTGGTCGAACTGGCTTGCGGCGCGCGCGCGCCAAAAATGATCGTCGCCACCCTGCAATGGGAAGTGGCCCGGCGCCTGGCGGCCTCTCCCGGCGGCGAGGATTACGGCATCCTGACCCTGCTGGTACAATTGGATTTTGAAACCGTCGATATTTTTAAAATCCCCGCTTCCTGCTTTTTTCCGGAACCGGAGGTGGACTCGGCATGTGTCGCATTGAATCGGCGAAAGGAACCGCTCCTGCCGGAAGATCTGCGCGGACGATTTATAAAAATTGTAAAACGCGCGTTTTCGCAACGAAGGAAGATGATGTTGAAATTACTGAAACAGGATTGGCCCAGGGACCAACTGGAGACCGCATTTATGGAATTAAAAATACTGCCACAGGAACGGGCGGAACGATTAAGCGTGGCGCAATTCGCGGCGCTGGCGAAATCTTTGAGATGACGGCTTTGCCGCTCTACTGAGTGGGCGAGCTGCCATTGGCGTCGGCGTATCCGCCGTCAATAAAGCCTGGGGCATAATAAAACTCATCGTGGAAGGGTGTCTTGGTCGTAATGCCCTGGGGAGAGTTCGGGAAACCGGCCATTTGCGATGTCATATAGAGATACGTTTGAAATTCGGTTCCACCGTCAAACCTCATCAGCACACAACCGTGGGGATGCCGCTGACTGGGCTCCCCCCCGTCACCCAGTGACGCACGACTGCCACCGTCATTGAATGCACCGGCAACATCATTCGGCTCCCACATGACACAGTCGTCGGCCCTGAAGTGTATGTTACTCAGCTTAAATTGACCGATACCGGCGGGATTTTGATTCTGCTGGTTTGGAAAATCATTAACTCCGCCGTTCATGATATAACTTGAATAAATATCGTCTCCGCTAACGGCGTTTCCGCCGGGACTGGAGAGAAAAACATTCTGAAACCACTGGCTTGCCTTCGAAGTCGCATTTTCAGCCGGGCACCAATAGACGCCCGCGTTGGCAACATAAGAACCGAACGCATTTGCCTTATAAATGTATTTCTGAACGGTGGGCGCTGCCATATTCATGGGCGGGCAGGCTTGCGATGTGCCGAGTGGTCCTTTTTGGCCGGCCGGAAGCATGAGCGCCTGGTTCAGCGAAATCAGGTTCCCGGCACCCTGTGAAACAAAGAGCCAGCCCTGCCAGTTGTTAATGGTGCCCCAATTTGAATAAACGACCTCATCGTCATTGTCCGACGCGTACATATGAAACGCAAGGCCCAATTGGCGCAGGTTATCAAGGCACAGCGTCACTTGCGATCGTTGTTTGGCTGCATTCAGAACCGGCAACAGCATCGCGGCAAGTATCGCGATAATTGCAATGACCACGAGAAGCTCAATCAACGTAAAGGCGCCTGCCGCGTGCCGCCGAACGCCACCAGATGTCGTTATAAAGCGTGGCCTCATCATATTCATTCTCTTCCTCTCACTTTTCATCGCAATCAGCCGTTGTCAAGGCTATTGAGGCGGATAGACCAGGCGATAGAATACCGTGCCGTTCGACAAATTGATCGGGATGGTAAACGTATCCACGGTCGTAGAAGCAGGGTACGGCACCCAATTGGTGCTGAGCCCGACTGGCAGCGTGTTCGTTTGAATTTCCAATTCCCAGCCCGTGTGGTCCGCGGGCCAGTTCAAGGTCAATTGATTGCCGGAGATCGAAAACACGATGTTTGTGGGGTTCGAATTGACCGTCACAGAGCTCATAACGCCTAACGTGCCGTTAACCGGGATCGAACTGATATTCCAGGCGAGGCTGGGTCCGGGTGTAGCCGGGACGACAACGAAACCGCTGTTTGTCGTAATCGCCGTTGCGCTGAAGAGTGCCAGGCTGTCGCCGGCCACAAACGGTTTGCCGCCATAATTGGTCACCGTGACAGTGCCTCCGACCGTCAAGGCAGTTGCCCCGGTCAATTTATCCGCCGGAACGGCCCCGGCCGCCGCGCTGATCTTGTTGGCCGCAATGTTAATGGTGCTGCCGGCATTAAAGACGACGCTGTTGCTAATGGTGAGTGTGAAGGTGTTGGTGTTGACGGCGCCATTGGTCGTCGGCAGTCCAATGGCCAATGTGCTGCCGGAGTTGAAACTAAGATCGCCGGTGGCGGGGCCTACGACGGTTCCGTTGCCGGCCATGGTCTGGCCGGTTCCAAAGCTATAGGACGGCGTTGCGGACAAATCCAATCCGGCGCCGCTGTTCACCTGGACGTAAGTTGACTGGCCAAGCGATGAACTTGCGCCGACATGCAGGATTGCATTACTTACAATCGTTTCGCCGCTATAGGAATTCGCGCCATCCAGCCAAAGGCCGGTGGCTGCGCCGCTGGGGCCGACCGAGTCGTTGCCTAAAACAAATCCGCCCGGACTGTTGCTGTCCATGATGCTGTTCCAAACGTGCATATCGTATCGAACGCCAATCAAATTGGTCCCCGTGAGGAAGATCGGGCCGCTGAAATTATTACTTTCAGTGCCGCCGTTTCCGGCGGAATCGATGGTCGCATTTCCTTTCAGCCAAACATTCTTTTGAATACCCAGGTGGGCGCTGTCCAGATTGTTTGAGAAATTATAGAACGTCACCTCTGCGCCGGGCTCGACGAATAAATAATCCGACGTAATGCCAAGCGCATCAGGGCCGCCCTGGAAGGCCAACCGACCGCCATTGGTGCTGGCCACGTCGATGTTGCCAAAGTGCGTGTCGCCGTCGGCTTGCGGATTGAGGAACAGAGCGCCACTACCCGAGAAGGTCAGGTTGTAGCCGTTACCCATGATTTGTTGCATGGGTGAAGTCGTCACCACGTGTTGATCGCACCGGGTGCCGACGATACCGATCGTGGCATCGCCGTCCAAATACAAATTACAAAACGCTCCATTGGGTTCCTGGTTATTCTTCGAATCCGTCAATGAACCCATGCCGTTAAATCCGGAACCAGAGATGTGGATCCATTTTCTGCCGCCGAGGGGCGCGGTATTCGCGGGACCGGCGGGTACTCCCGCAAAGTCAATGGTGCCATTGTTGGTGGCGATCAACGGCGAGAACGACGGGCTGCCGTTTACGGAGGCATCCACGCCGAGGGCATTCACATTGGTATATTGCAAGATACCATTGGTCACCCAAATGGCGCCGTCGAAATCCGGGTTATAACTTCCAAGAATATTGGGAGCCGGAACGTTGTTCCCTTCCAATACGGCCGTGTTGGTGCCACCAAAAATCAAGGCCCCGGTCCCGAGCCCCAAATTGTCAGTGATATTGGCTACGACCAAGTAATTGGTCGTCCCCGATACATCATACGCCAGAGTCCCGGCGCTGGCGTCGATAGCCGTAAAGGCCGGGGCATTGGACGTCGCAAAAGTTGTTGTCCCGCCAACCCCGTTCCCGTTGCCTTCCATGTTCAGCGGCCCGCTAATGGCGCCGCCTCCACTGAACGTATAATTTTTAACCACATTCGACATATTCATGCTTGAGACAATCAGGGTATTGGTCACAACGACGGAAGTTACGGTTGCCGTGTCGTCAAATGTAGGATTATCGCCATTGTAGAAGTGATCGTGCACCAAAGCGCTCATGTTATACCAGTTGCTGGTGACCAGGTCCCAATTGGGCGTCAAATAGCCCTCCCATTCCAAAGGCGCGGCATTGCCGGTGATGTTGACTTGCACCTGGTTGCCATTGATAACCGGAGTCATCGAATAGCGCGGGCTTGTGCTGACGACAGTCAGGTTGGCTGCGGAACCGCTGATGCTGCCGGCCTGGATAATCGTGTATGGATTCCCCGGAACCAACGCTGCAAGTGGCGAAATGAAAATAGTTGAAGTACCGCTCAAGGTCAGGGTGCCGTCGACCCAGACCACGTCGTTGTCGATGCCGATATTGTTGAAGTCGGAAATCTTGAAGTAATTGGTGTTGCCATTCAAAGTCAAATTGTTCGTAAAGATCAACGTGCCGTAGTTTATGGAATTGGTTCCAACAAAGATGCTCGAACCGGAATTGGCCGTGATATTGCCAACGACGAAACCAGAGCCTTCCAATGTTTGTCCGCTGTTTAATGTCATTGAGCCGAGGCCTGCACTCAACGTCGTATTCGCGGCAGGAGTCAGATAGATCAACGGCGTATTGGGTATGGAGCCGGCGCCTTCGAGAGAAAGCGTGCTATTTGCGGCCAGTAGAGTCGGGCCGGAATAGGTATCGTTACCACCCAGATAAAGGGGGCCGGTCCCGGACAGTGCGAATCCGCCGGTTCCGGTAATATTGCCAGCCAAATTCAAGGGATAAATGCTGGTCTGGATGCTGTTGGTCCCGTTAAGCGTAATGGGGCCGACAAAATTGTTGCTCGAACCGGCGCCGCCGCCGCTCTGCAACGTCGCGTTGCCATTCAAAACCATTTGTTTATTGAGGATTGAATTACTGGACAACTGATAGAAGCCCAGGATTGCGCCGGGTTCAACCGTGACGGTGCTTCCGGGCACACCCATGCCGATCGTGAATTCAAATCCCAACAATCCCTGCTGAATGTCGATATTGCCCACGCCGATGTCGCCGAGTTCATGCATCCAGATGGCCTGATTGCCGATTTTCACCAGGTTATAGCCGTTGCCGGTGAACGAACCGCCGCCGGCTCCGAGGGTGGAAACACCGATGTCCCAGCGATTGCCGCTGGCATTGAGCGTGGTATCGCCCGCGAGCGTGACGTTCAGCGGACCGGCACTTTGACCGGGGGATGTGGAGGCGGAATTATTAATCGCTCCGTTGTTCGTTCCGCCCAGCGGATTGCCCGTTCCCTGGATCACCAGCGGTTCAGCGCCGACTCCCTGGGCATTCAGGTCGAGCGTGCCGCCGTTGACGTAGGTCGCGCCGTTGGTTGCGCCGAGCCAGCTTGAGCCGCCATTTCCCAACTGCAATGTTCCATTGTTGATGTTGACCGGGCCGGTGTAGTTATTGCCGGATGTATAGATGCCGGTGATATTCGTATCATTATAGGTAATTCCTGTGCCACCGCTGATATAGCCAGTCCCCGTGATTAAATACGGGAGGCCGCCGCTAATGTTGATGGAGGAAGGCATTATCTGACCGGTGACAGCCACGCGATTTGTAATGCCCGAGCCCGGAACTGCGTTAAACGCCACGGCATCCTGCTGGTGGAACGTGGTCAACGTGGAAGTTGCCGTATTGGTCCAGTTGGGCGTTGCGTTCACGTCCCAGTTGATATTCGGAGAAAAATTGGTGGCGGACCAAACCAGGCTCGACTGGTTGATGGTGTTGACATTCAAAATGATCTCGCCCGGGGTGCTATAGCTCAAGCTCATGCTATCACCCGTGGCATTGGTCAAGGTTCCAAAAGTGCCCGTGAGGGTTCCACTGTATTCCGCAATAACATAGCTACCCACTGAAGGCGGGGTGAAAGCCGCAACGCTCAGGACGCTGCTTGGGTTAAGCGTTAAATTACTGCAAATCAACAAATCGTTTACGCCGCCGCCAACGGTCGTGGCCGTGTTCAGCTTTTCAATCCATCTTCCGTTCAAAACGACGTTGCTA
>DASYZW010000113.1:0-8984 GCA_035945915.1 Verrucomicrobiia bacterium
CAGCAATCGCGCCGCGTCGATGCGGCCGCGCGATAACAGGTCGTCGATATCTTCGCCCACGAGGTAATGGACGACCGCGCGCGTGGCCAGGTCCGACAACAGGTTGGTGGCGTCGGTGTTTTTATAGGCCCAGTCCATCACGTTGGTGATTTCGTACTGAATCGGAATGCTGACGGTAATCAGGCTTACCGGCGGCGCCTTGAGAGCCTGCTCCAGGTCGCCCTGGTCCGCGGCTTCGTTTTCGGTGGCATTCGCGGCGCGCGTCGCCACCAAAAAATTCTGTTCATTATTGTGCGGTAGTGTCCAGAGCACCACGTGCGTCTCGTTGGTGTCGGGCTCGTAGCCGACGTATAGGGACTGGATTTGTTCGGTGCGATAGCGATAGACGTGGTCAATTGGCCAGGGCCATTTCAAATGCGCGCCGGCGTCCAGGACCGCCACCGGTTTTCCAAAGTGTTCGAGGACGGCCTGTTCGCCGGCCTCCACAAAAACGACGGTGCTGGACAATATCAATACCGCCAGTTGCGCCAGCAGCAGCAGCATGAGGTTTTCCTTGAGCACCTTAAAAAACCACGTTTCGGATACCTTGAAACCAAATTGATAATCCAGTGTCTGCGCGGCGGTGGTCAGGAGGCTTTCCGGCTGGGCTAAAATGCCGACAAACCGGCTTTCGTAGAGCGGGCGGGAAACTTTACCGCGCACGCGGGGGCGGTAAATTTCCAGGAGCAACGTCAGCAAGATCTCCGCGGCCATGAATCCCAGCACAATGCAAAAGCCGCGAGCCACCCATGCGTCGGCGCGAAAAAATCCGGTTTTGACGCCCGTGATGGCCAGGGCCGTGAACGCGCAAATATAAGCGCTGGCCAGGATGAAACTGGAACCGGGCCGCAATAGCCGGTGGTCCTCCAGCCGCGCCATGGTCACGGAAAAGCGGCCGATCAAAAACAGCAGCAATGCGAAAATTGCGAAGAGCGACAGCGATGCCGTCGCTCGCAAATCGTCAAGCGGCGTGCTGGTCCTGCCGATCCACCGCCAGAGAAGCCATGCGCCGCCGGCTTCAATGATAAACAGCAACACGGCGAAACCGGGGACGAAGAATTTTTCAAATTGCTCGCGCGAGCGGCGGGCGGCGAATACTTCGGATTCCCGGGTCTCGAACAGCGCGGATTCACCCCGGCTGCGCGCCAATTCGTCCACTTCGAGCCGTTCCAGGCGCTCGTTTTCTTCCAGCCGCATTTGGAACCAGCTCGCAAATGTCACCAGCACGGTGACGCCCAGGAAGATTGAAGCGCCTTCGCCCGCGAGCGAATTGACAAGGCATGTGACGGCGAACGCCGCGATAAATATAAGTATCGCGACCACCATGTTGACCAAACCACTTTTGGGGACGTTGCGTTCCACAGGATTATAAATATGAAATGAGGAACCCGGTTTCGCGCCCTGGCGCTTCCGGTTCCGGTTTTAATCTTTGACGTTCCATGCTCAACTTAACTCACGCTCTTCGAACAACGCCGCGCCCGCGGCCAGCGCCGCGCCCGCGTAAAAAACCGCGTAGGCCAGCGCTTTGCCAACGTAATTCCAGTGAAAGGTGTTCTTGCCAGTGTCAATCGCGTCGGCGAACCAGAAAAGTTGCCAGTTTGGAATCACCGTGTAAAGCGTTGACGCCCACCATTCGCCATTGTGGGCCCGGCGGCCGAAGAAATAATCTGACATCAGGCCCAGTAAAAATATTGCCGAGCAGATCGCCAGCGTTGGGATCGTGTCAAACCGCGTCGAACACGCCAGCGCAATCGCCGCGACAATCCAAAGCGCGAACAAAATCAAAACGGCCGCGGGCAGAAGGTTCCAATTCACGTGGCCTTGCGTGCCCAGGCTCTCCATCTGCGTCGTATATTGGAAAACGAGGAATGCCGACAGCGTGCACAAAACCACCATGCCCAATACCGCGTCGCTGACAAACGGGCGCCGGAGGAAAAAATTGCTGAAACCCCCCAGCGCATAGGCCGCGATGATCCCCGCCGAAAAAATTCCAATCGCCGGCATGTCGGTTTTGCCGTAGGCGTCAAAGGACATCCGGCTGGCGAGCAAAATGCCCACCGTATTGAGGTATGTGAGCACCGTCAGGGCCCCGGCCAGCCCGGCGTATTTGGCCAGGAGAAATTGCACGCGCCCCACCGGCTTGGAAAGCACCGCCAGCGCCGTGCCCGTGCGGATTTCACGTGAAAGTGATGATGACGCGCTCAGCACCGCGCCAAACAGGCCTGATAAAAACATCGCCGCCAGGACGGAGTTTTCCACCAATTTCGGCTCGTCGCCGAAAGCAAAGTAATACGGAACAGCCAGGAACATCTCAAACAGGACAGACGTCGTCATCAGCAGCAGAAACACGGGCTGCCGAATCAATTCCATAAATGCGTTGGCGGCTATGGTTATAAACTGTCGCATGAATGAACGCCGAGATTACCTCAATTGCATGTCCTAAAGCAAACGGTTAATCCTGTTGCATCGAGCTTTTTGAGTGAAAAACGGCCTGTTCGTTCAAATAAACTCATGCATTTTCCGGTTTTGGGGTGTGCGTTTGGCGGCACAGGTTGCGCGGCTTTTATGCAATGTGCCGGCGGCGCGAGACCGCTTACGCCATTGCCCAGGCAATCGAATTCCACCACCCATCATGAAGACTGGCGGGCGGCGCGGAAAATTCCCGTTCGCCCATCTTTATCGAAAGCTGGTCGCCACCCACCCGGCCGATTTGGGCCGCAGGCACGCCCATCAACTTTGCCCTTTCCACGACTTTTACTGCGTCCAAAGCCGCGCAACTCACCACCACGCGCGATTGCGTTTCGCCGAAGAGCAGGGCGTCGACGCGAACTGGCCGGTCCGGAGTCAGTAGGGGAAACAGGTCGATTTGCGCGCCGATCAGGCCGGGTGTTTCTCGCCCGGCAAGCTGGCTGATGCAGCTCTCGGCAAGGCAAACCGCCAAACCGCCCTCGCTACAATCATGCGCGCTTTTGATGAGGCCGCTTTGAATCAGTCCCAGGAGCGTCGTGTGCAGCGTTTTTGCCGTTTCCAAATCGCAACGCGGCGGCGCGCCGGTCTTTTTGCCGTGAAGCGCCTGCAAATACGCGCTGCCTCCCAGGCCGTGCAATGGGTCGGACAGGTCTACCGGCTCTCCCAGCAGGACAATGGCGTCGCCCGCGTCCTTGAACCATTGCGTCGTAACGTATTCGGGTTTTTCAATGAGGCCCACCACCGCAACCGTGGGCGTGGGATCAATCGGGCCGGCCGGGCTTTGATTATAAAGCGAACAGTTGCCGCCGGTCACCGGCGCGTTAAATGCGCGGCAGGCTTCGGCCAGGCCGCGCACGGATTCTTTCAATTGCCAGAATAATTCCGGCTTGAGCGGATTGCCAAAATTCAAATTGTCGGTCACGCCCAGGGGCGCCGCGCCCGAACACGCCAGGTTCCGGCACGCCTCCGTTACCGCTGCTTTTCCGCCCTCGTACGGATCCAGGTACACATACGCGCCGTTGCAATCCACCGTCATCGCGATGAGCTTTTCCACGACCGATGCCGCGGCGCCGGTATCCTTGTCCGGAAGCGAGTCGGATTTGATCCGCACAACGGCGGCGTCGCTGCCGGGACAAACCACCGACCCGTCGCGGACCATGTGATCGTATTGGCGGTAAACCCAGTTTTTGGAGGCAATGCTCGGCCACGACAATAATTTCTTCAAATCATCGCCCGGATTTTTTGTGTCGGCGATTCCGTCCAGACGGAACGACTGTACTTCCTGCAAATAAGCCGGCTCGCGCGACTCGCGCTGGTACACCGGCGATTCGTCGGCGATTTTTTTGGCCGGAATATCGGCGACAATTTTTCCGTGGTGCCTTACTACCATGCGGCCGGTGTCGGTCACGAATCCGACTTCTGCCCAGGGCAAATCCCATTTGTCGAAAATCCGCTTTACTTCGTCTTCACGGCCTTTGTGAACGATGATGAGCATGCGTTCCTGGGATTCGCTGAGCATGATTTCGTAGCTGCTCATGTTCGGGACCCGTTGCGGGACTTTGTCGAGTTCGATCTCGATTCCCGTGCCGGCGCGCGCGGCGGTCTCGCACGTCGAGCAGGTCAAGCCTGCCGCGCCCATGTCCTGGATGCCGGCAACTGCGCCGGTGGCGAGCAGTTCCAGGCACGCTTCGCATACGAGTTTTTCCATGAACGGATCGCCCACCTGGACCGCCCCGCGCTGTTGCTCCGCCGATTCTTCCGTCAGGTCTTGCGACGCAAACGCCGCTCCGGCCAGGCCGTCACGGCCGGTCGCCGGACCCACGTAAAATACCGGGTTCCCGATTCCGCGCGCCGCGCCGCGGGCGATCTGGCTGTGCTTCAGCACCCCCAGGCAAAACGCGTTCACCAGCGGATTTCCTTCGTAGGATTTATCAAAATAAACTTCGCCCGCAATGGTTGGGATGCCAAAGCAATTGCCATAGTGGGCGATGCCGCTGACGACTCCCGCAAAGAGGCGTTTATTATTTGCGATTTGTGAATTGGTATTTGCGCTTCTGGAATCGGTGGCCGGCGGCGCTGCGTTGCCCGCTCCCGGCAAACTCGACTCGCGCAAACTCGCTGCGTGTCCTTCCGTTTGCGCGGCCCCGTTCCCGTTGCCCGTCGCCGTCCCTTCTTCTGTGATCGGCCCAAACCTCAGCGAATTAATCGCGCACACCGGCCTCGCGCCCATCGTAAATATATCGCGGACGATCCCGCCAACGCCGGTAGCCGCGCCCTGGAAGGGTTCGACCGCGCTCGGATGATTGTGCGATTCAATCTTAAACGCGATGGCCAAACCGTCGCCAATATCAATGATGCCCGCGTTTTCCTCGCCGGCGCCCACCAGGATCTTGGGCGACTTGGTCGGGAAAGTCTTCAGGAGCGGGCGGGTATTCTTGTAACTGCAGTGCTCGCTCCACATCACCGAAAAAATTCCCAGTTCGGTATAGGAAGGAGTGCGGCCGCCGAGAACATCCAGGAGTTTCTGGTATTCCTCCGGCGTCAGATTGTGTTTGGCAACCAGTTCAGGTGTGATGGCGGGTTCAGTCATTTTAAAATCGTAAATTCAAGCGTACTTCGCAATGATCGGTTTCAGCGCCGTCACCGTCTTCTTCGGCCAAAATTTTTTGTCAGTCATAATGGCGTGCTTCAGTGCTGAATGACATGGCCAGTTCGGTTCAGCCGGAATTTTCGAGATCGCCGCGGCCACGACCTTTTTTCCCATGTCCGCATTTTTGTGCAGGTTCGCGAGGATCATTTCGAGGGTGACGTGTTCTTCCTCTTTCCAGCAATCGTAGTCGGTTGCCATGGCCAGGGTGGCGTAGGCGATCTCCGCTTCTCGCGCGCATTTGGCCTCGCCTAAATTGGTCATCCCGATTACATCATAGCCGGCCTGATGGTTCGATAGCGATTCGGCGCGGGTGCTGAAAGCGGGCCCCTCCATGTTCACATACGCGCCGCCGTCGTGCGCCGTCGCGCCGCATTCGCGGGCCGTCGTCAGGAGAATCTTGCGCAACTCCCCGCAAAGCGGGTTGGCGAATGAAATGTGCGCCACGATGCCGCGCCCGAAAAATGTGTGATTCAGCGATTGCTTGGTGCGGTCTACGAACTGGTCAATCACCACAATGTCGCACGGCTTGTATTTTTCCTGGAGCGAGCCCACGGCGCTGACACTCAGGATCCATTGCACACCGAGCTTTTTCATGGCCCAGATATTCGCGCGATGATTCAGTTCGGACGGCAAAATCCGGTGCCCGCGCCCATGCCGGGCCAGAAAGACGACCTCGCGCCCCCCAAGTTTCCCCGTCAGGAAATCGTCGGACGGCGCGCCAAAGGGCGTTTTGACCTTGACCCATCTTTGGCCGCTAAAACCTTCGATGTTGTAAAGGCCGGTGCCTCCGATGATGCCGATGCGATGTTTTGTCACCACAAATTTGTAACTGCGAACACGCCGCAAGACACGAAAAAAATGTCGAAATGGATGTCTGTAATGGTAAGGACGCCCCCTCGCGGCGTCGCCGCGCTGATTGCCGGCGGTACTACCACTGTGACCGCCCATATGATGGGTGGAGATTGTGCGACACGAGTCAAATTCAGATAGACTAAGTGCGTTCCCGAAGCGATGGTCTCTTAATCGCGCCTAAAAGGATGTATTTTGGAAAGGCCAAGCCAAATAATTGCAAAATTCCTTTTACCGCGGAGGAGCGGGCGGCGTCTACCTTTGGCATGGTGGGATAACAATAGGAAACGAATGAAAACACTTTCGCGGCTGCTTTCGCGATTCTGGCTGGGGCTTTTCCTCGTGCTGGCCCTGGTCCGGCCATGTCAGGCAACGCCCGATATGAGATTTGATGTGGTCACGTTCTGCTGCGTGTGCTCCAACTCGATCATGTGCGACCCGGAGTTTCAACATTTGAATTTTCCCAGTGGCAATGGCCATTTTGTCGCAATGGGCGACGACATACATCGCGCGGAGTTGTTGGCCAATGGCAACATCCTCGCGATCTATTATAACGACTTCGATATGGGCCCGTTTACCAATGGCACGGATACCGCCGCAATGATTGACCAATCTTCCGAGAGCCTTTTCATGAACACGGGCCCGCTGCCTGATTGGATCGTCTTGAACGAAATCTCGGGCAGCCAATGGCCCACGAACCAGACCTATCGTGCCTGGGTGCGGGATGTGGTCCATGCCCTGCATAACACTTATGGTTATTCGGTTATCGTGTATTCGCCGTTTCCCACGGTTGCCGGTAATGACGCGTCGTGGCAGGCGGTGTCGGCGGACGCCTATATTGCGGTCGAGAATTATCTTAGCGGCCAGGAAGTGCAGGCGCAGGATTTCTCCGAGAGTTGGTGCCAGAGCCAGTATGAAAATTCCATCACAAGCTACAACGCCCATGGCGTGCCCGCTTCGCGGCTTATCCTGGGCGAACATTTTGGCCAGACGCTTTCCGGCACAGGCTGGGGCCGTGCCGGTGTTTCCAGCAATGATTGGGACAGTGCCCTTAACGCGCGCGACACTGCGGCGCTCAACGATGGGTTCGCCGGATTTATTGGCTATGACTGGGGCAACGATGACCTGGGCGTTGCGACGAATGAGATGATGCACTTCGAAGATACCTACTCGGACGATCCTTTGCCTGCCGATTACGGCATCACAATTCCCGGCATCGCCCAGCAACCGCAAAGCCAAATGCTTCCCCCGGGCGCAACCGTGGCTTTTATGGTGTATCCCGCGGGTACGAATGCCGTGTCCTATCAATGGCGGTTTAATGGCACGGATATACCCGGAGCGACGGCCTGCAGTTACACGTTCACCAATGCCACGGCGCAAAATGCGGGAACTTACAGCGTCTTGCTTTCCAACTCTGCTGGTTCCACGTTGAGTTCCAATGCGGTGCTAAGCTTAAATATTCCTCCGCCGCTGGCGGCGGACCCATTTGAGTCCGCGGTCGCGGCGGGCGGCACAGCGTACAATCCCGGCGATTCCTTGAGCGGCCAGACGAACGCACAGGGTTTTGCCTGGTATCAGGCGGGTCCAAACAGCACCAATCAACCGCTCATTCAATCCGGCAGCCTGCAAGTCACGGGACTGGCGGCATCCCTGGGTAACAGCGTTTCGTTTGGTGGCAACGGAACTTCGGCACGATTCGACTTTCTCAACAATTCCTCCAGCATCAGCACCGGCACGATTTATTATTCCTTTGCCTTGCAGTTGACCGACATCATCGGCATGACCTCGGGAGGCGCGTTCTGGGCGGGTTTCAACAATTCCAGCGGTGCCCAGGCAACGACGCCTAACGTCGTTGCAACCCGGGTTTATACGCGCGCTGCGGGAAACGGATTTAATCTGGGCCTGTCAAAGGCAAGCAGCACAACTTCCGATATCACCTGGGACAACACCGTTCACTATCCCGGCGAAACGATTTTCCTGGTCGGAAGTTACACCTTCAACTCTGCCGCGACGACCGATGACGTGGCGAGTTTGTGGATCAATCCCGATGCCTCGAAGTTTGGTGTCGCATTTGCGCCGCCCCCAACCTTAACGACTTCAGCGGACAGCGATATCAGTTCCGGAGCCATTGAGAGTTTTGTGCTGATGAATCGTAACCCGACGGAACCGGCGAACGGTATTTTTGATGAATTGCGTATCGGCACTTCGTGGGCCAGCGTCACTCCGCCATCCGAACAGCCGCCCTGGTTAAACTACGCCGTCGATGGCTCCGATCTCATCCTTTCCTGGAGCACGAATTCGACAGGATTCATTTTGCAAAGCTCTCCCGGGCTCGCGGACGCCACATCCTGGGCGCCTGTCGCGTGGCCGGTGACCGTGGTCAATGGCCAAAATATCGTAACAAATCCAATTTCTACCGTTTCGCAATTCTTTCGCCTATGCGCGCAATGACTGCAAAGGTTTTACAATACTGTTTCAATCCTGGGCCAACAGCACTCGAAGCGGTGAAACTGCGCCCGTTATCGTTAATGTAACACAACAAGCCGTTTATAATCAATGACTTATAAAATGTAACAGCGTGTAACAAATTGTGTAACACGGCAAGTCGTTGCGGCTCAACGATGTAACAATGTAACACGAATTTCAACTTCAATCCACACGCAATGGCTGGAGTGTGGAAGCTGCGCTCCTATGACCGTAATAACTCACCACCACTCCGACGTTTCTACGGGAGTCCCATGCCGGCGCCATAATCGCGCGGATTGACAAACGACTTTATTCGACGCCAAACTTCGCTCGTCCAGTGCGCGCTCCTGCGCAAATCAAACAGATGCCAGCCAATGTCACAATCGCCCCTGTCACGCAACAGGCTGGACTGAAACGCGTGCTTGGGCTGAGCGGACTCATCTTCTACGGTATCGTCCTCATCCAACCCACGGCGCCGATGCCGTTGTTCGGCGCGGCGGCGGTGGCCGGC
>DASYZW010000114.1:0-9799 GCA_035945915.1 Verrucomicrobiia bacterium
GGCGGGCATTTGTGGAACAATACGTCGACGCGAACGGAATCATGATTGGCGACGGCGATACCCAGGGAAGTTATGCGCTGGCCCTGGATTTTGGCCTGCTTGACGAACCGTTGAAATCCCGGGCTGCGGCAAGACTCGATCAACTCATAAAAAATAACAAAGATCATCCCACGACCGGATTTTGGAGCAGCATCGAATTACTCCTCGCTTTGTCGGCCACCGGCTACAACGATGAAGCGGCCCGGATGCTGGATGAGCGGGAACCGCCTTCCTGGGGTTACATGGCCGATCACGGCACAACGCTTTGGGAAGCGTTCAACGCCAACGTTCGCAACCTGTCGTTAAATCATTGGACGCACAGCGCTGTAAATGAATGGCTCTGGCGAAATGTTGCCGGTCTCAATCCAGATGAACAATTGCCGGGATATGAAGCGTTCACTGTCGCGCCCCGGCCCACTCCGCAGGTTTCGTGGTGCCGAGCTACGTATAAGTCAATTCGTGGCCCAATCTCAATCGTCTGGCACCGGGACGACCGTCAATTCAATTTAGACGTAACTGTCCCCGCCAATTCGACCGCGACTGTGATCGTACCCGCCTATGATCCGGCGACCGTAACGGAATCCGGTCATCCCGCCGCGCAAGCCAAAGGAGTAATATTTCTAAGTGCCGGCTCGGGCTCGGTGACGTACCGGGTCGGCTCCGGCACGTATCATTTTAGTTCCGTATTTGCCGGCGGAGCCAAACTCCCACTTTGAGCGAAACCCTTTTCGCTTCTGTCATGGCCATTCCGTCCATACAGCCAAATGCTGCGTGATCCATGCTAAAACATGAGATGAATGGGACCATTCTTTCGAATCGTCCCATTCACCGACGCGCTGATCCTTTGCGATCCAAAGGGACCGGTCAACGCCCGTCGTCTGCGTCGCCGTCAAAATCGAATGGCGGCGTCAATCCGGTATAATCTCCGACGATCTTTGCATCGTAAGGCGCGTATAATCCGTTTTGCGTCGTATTGAGGTCGTAGCCAACGTTGCTTCCATCGGCAAGCGGCAGGCCGTAATCCGCGACGATTTTTTTGGCCATGTTCACCCGGATAACGCGATTGTTGAATTGATCGCTAATTAACGTGTCGCCGTTCCTGAGCCGGATGGCGCGTGTGGGCGCCGGCGCCGCGATGCTGAGCGGGTCCAAATCAGTGAAATATTGCCAGACAACTTTGTCGCTGGCATTTACTTCGACCGCGCGCGAATTGCCGGCGTCAGTCATCAACGTGTCGCCATTTGGCAAACGACTGGCAAAAGCCACTGCTCCCAAAGTGCCGCTGGCGGTAAAAGTCTTGACAATCTTGTCACCGCGGGTCACTTCAATTACCCGATCGTTGTTCTCGTCAGAAATGAGAATATGTCCATTTTCAAGGAGCTCCGCCGAGTTCGGGCTATTGAGTTGGTCGGCCGGGTTGGTATCCGAGAGGCCTGGGTACTGCCACACAATGTGTTTTTCCAGATTCACCTCAATGATGCGGTTATTACCCTGGTCGGTAATCAGCACGTGAGTATCGGGAAGCCAGGTGCTTTGCACCGGGGCACTCAGGAGATCCGGCCCTTCGCCGGTTTGGCCGAACTGTCCATATTGCCAAACTATTCGGCCAGAGGGGTCTACCAATAATACGCGGTTATCCGCTGCTCCGTCCGGCGCCTGCGGAATGACGCCAGCAGGCGTTCCGGTTCCCGACATGAGGGTGTACGGTCCGACGCGTTGCGCGTCGTTGCAGCCGATTATGGATTGGGCCGAGAAATCATTGGGCCCCAACCCAAACTGCCAGACGATTCGTCCATCCGGGCGCGCTTCAATCACTCGATTATTGAATTGGTCCGCAATAAGAATGTCGCCCGACCGATTAAATTCGAAACCTGGAAATTCCGTCGCCGGGGCGCCGAAAGCGGCCGCGAGCACGGCCGTTACCGCCGCTGCCCGTCTGGCGCCCGAGATTGCATGATATATTCTGTTCATATGGATACTCCTTAATTGTTTACTCAAGTTTAACTGTTGCGGGAGATATGAGGAACGAAATGGCAAAAAGTTCCGGCGAAGGATGCGGCACCTGTGATCCTCAAAAACTGGCAGCGCCCGCCGGATTTTAGATGCGCACCGGTTTTCTACTTTCTGCCCTCGTCTCTTTTTCTTAGATTGGTTGGATGAAATCCAAAGGCGTTTATTTGGTGGGCGCCGGGCCGGGCGACGCGGGTTTGCTCACTCTGCGCGGCGCCGAGTTATTGCGCCAGGCGGATGTGGTGATTTTTGACTTGCTCGTCAATTCCGCCTTGCTGCGTTTGGCCCGTCCGGATGCCGAACTTATTTCCCGCCGCAAACGCTCAGAGATGCCGCAGGAAGAAATCAATGGCCTGATGATCGAACGCGCGCGCCAGGGTAAAATGGTTGTTCGCCTCAAAGGCGGAGATCCATACGTCTTTGGACGCGGTGCCGAGGAAGCTTTGGCGCTGGCGTCAGCCGGCATCTACTTCGAAGTCATTCCGGGAGTTTCATCCGTCGTGGCGGCCCCGAATTACGCGGGCATACCGCTTACTCACCGCGATTTTTGTTCCAGCTTTACCGTCTTCACCGGCCAGGAAGCCGGCGACGCCGCCGCGACCAGCCTGCTCTACACCGAGGTTGCAAAAATACCCGGCACCAAAGTCGCGCTCATGGGCACAGAAAAACTGGATGAATGGACCAGGGCCGTCATGGCCAACGGACTGGCGCCGGAAACGCCGGCGGCCATTATTCAATGGGGCACTCGCGGAAAACAAAAATCCGCCGCCGGCACCCTGGGAACCATTGCCTCGCTTGCGAAAAAAAGCAACTTCTCGCCGCCGTCGCTGGTGATCCTGGGGGACGTCGTCAAATTACGGGAAAAGTTGAACTGGTTTGAGAACCGTCCGCTCTTTGGCAAACGCGTCGTGGTGACGCGCGGCCGCGACCAGGCGGGAGATCTGTCGCAAAAGCTTTCCAACCTCGGAGCAGACGTCCTGGAAATCCCCGCCATCAAGCGCGCGCAGCCGGAAAACCGCCAGGACATTGTGGACGCCATGCTTTCACTCAACTCCTACGATTGGCTCGTATTCACCAGCGCCAACGGCGTGACGGCGTTCTTTGATTTGTTTTTCCGGCATTTCCACGATTTGCGCGATTTGGGTGGCGCCAGGATCGCGGCCGTTGGCCCCGCAACGGCCGCAAAACTCCGTGAAATGCACCTGCAGGTGGACGCCATGCCCGATGAATTTGTCGGAAAAAAAATCGCCGAACGAATCGCCAAATACGGCAGCATCGAAAATTGCAGGATCTGCCTGCTGCGCGCGCAGGACGCCAATCCGGATCTGCCGCAGGCTCTCGATGAGTTCGGCGCCATTACAGATGACATCGCCGTGTACAAGACGGTGGCTGAAACAGAGGACATCACCGGAATATCCGACGATTTTCTACGGCACGGCGCCGATTGGATGACGTTTACGAGCGGATCGACGGTGCGCTTCATCCACGTACGGTTTGATTTGACGAAACTGGCAAAGCAATTCCCATCGATGAAACTAGCGTCCATCGGCCCGGAAACAACGAAGATGATACGATCCCTGGGCCTTTCGCCGGCAATTGAGGCCAAAGAACACACGGCCGATGGGTTGGTTTCGGAATTACTGCGCGCGGAAACCTAAAAGGCTCAAATTGGACCGGTAAAGCCCGAATTGATTTGAGCGAATTCACATCCGCTGGTAAGCTGAATAATGGGAATGGCGTTCGATCATGGTGTCGCCTGCGCCGGTACCCGGGGAATTTTCCCTGAACAAATTCGTGAAATCAGTTGTCCATTTAATCGAATTTTTGGGACGAAAATGAGCCGTTTATTGAAATCGTTTTTGCCGTCGGCGGCATTGTTTTTTTGCTGCCTTGCGACTGCTTTCGCGGCCAATTTCACCGCTTCCCTTGACCGCGATACGATCGCGCTGGGAGAGACAGCGACGCTCTCGCTGGCCTTTGAGGGCGGGCAGCCGGGCAACGTGCCCACGCCGCAGATTCCCGGACTGGAAATCTCCCATACCGGAGAATCCTCAAGCTTCAATTTCATCAACGGCCAGATGAGTTCCGTGGTGACCGTGACTTTTTCCATCAGCGCCGAGCAACCCGGCGTATATACCATACCGGCCATGGAGGCGGACATCGGCGGGCAGCAGATTCGCACGCAGCCCCTGAAATTGACCGTAACCAAACCGGGTTCGCCCACTCCCGCTCAAATCAATTCCGGATCGCAAATCGCATTTATGCGGTTCACTTTGCCGGACAAAAAAGTGTATCCCGGAGAAATGGTCGTGGGACAATTGCAGTTATTTTTCCGCGAGGATGCCATGAACCCCCAGAACCTGCAATTCACCTCCATGCCTGCGGATGGTTTTACTGTCGGAAAAATGACCCAGGGCGGCAGCCAGCGGGAACGCATTGGCGATCACGTGTACTCGGTTGTCCCGTTCTCAGTCGCGCTGACGGTTATGAAATCCGGAACGCTGAGTTTGGGGCCAATTTCTGCAAGCATCGTAATCGTCGAAGGCGGTGAGAACGGCCAATGGGGTCCTTTCGGCGGTTTTTTTGGAGGCCAACAGAAGCAGATTACCATGGCAACCGATCCGGTCTTTGCAATCTCTTTGCCGCTGCCGACAGCCAACGTCCCCCCCGATTTTGATGGGGCGGTCGGAGATTATACAATGACCGTAAACGCGGGCCCGACGAACGTCGCCGTGGGCGACCCCGTGACCGTGCGCGTGCAAATTTCCGGGCGCGGCGACCTGGACGCGCTTTCACTTCCGAACCAGAACCAGGCGGGCTGGCGTGATTTTAAAATTTTCTCGCCCACGAGCAAAACCGATAAGAGCGACGATTTAGGCGACGCAGGTTCCAAGACGTTCGAGGAAATTGTGACTCCGGAAAACGCGAACGTGCGCGAATTGCCTCCCATATCTTTTTCGTATTTCAATCCCGACGATGGCAATTACCATACGCTGAGCCAACCGGCGACGCCCCTTGTTGTCAGTTCAGTCGGAGCAACGCCGCTGCCCACTGTTGCCGGGGCCAAAACCGAAAGTCAGACGCCCCAAACGCCGCAGGACATCGTTTCCATCCGGGAAAATTTGGGCGCGCTGGTGCAGGCAGGAATCCCGCTGATTGCGCGTCCGGCCTTTTTGGCCCTTCAAAGCGTTCCAGTCATTGCGTTCATCGCGGCGCTGTTGTGGCGTCGCCGGACGGACAATCTGGCCAACAACCCGCGTTTGCGGCGGCGGCGCGCGGTTGAACAACTCATCGCCGCGGGCATCGCCGACCTGAATAAATACGCAATGGAAAACAAGTCGGATGAATTTTTTGCCGTGCTCTTCCGGTTGTTGCAGGAAGAACTTGGTGAACGCCTTGACTGCCCCGCCGGCTCAATCACCGAAGCGGACGCGGATGCCCGGCTGGTTGGATTAGGCGCAACGCAGGAGACGCTCAATTCATTACGGGAACTGTTCCTTGCCTGTAACCAGGCGCGTTACGCCCCGGTCCAAACCTCGCAGGAACTTTCCGCCCTGGCATCCAAATTCAAGAAAACCGTCAGTGAACTTCAGGAATTAAAGGTATGAAACGCTTTTGTTCCATTCTTGTCGTCATGCTCTTTGCCGTCGGGACGCTCTGCGCGTCAGATGTCGCAGGCGATTTTTCCCATGCCAACCAGCTCTACGCCGCTGGCAAATTCTCCGATGCGGCCAAAGCCTACGAAGCCATTGTGAATTCCGGCGTGGTATCGGCGAATCTTCTATTTAACGAAGGCAACGCGGAATTCAAATCGGGCAATCTCGGCGCGGCCATTGTCGCATTCCGCCGGGCCGAGCTGTTGGCGCCGCGCGATCCGGATATCCGGGCGAACCTGGATTTCGCGCGAAACCAGGTGCAGGGAATGACCTGCCGGCAAATGTGGTGGCAAAACTTCCTGGGCGCGCTTTCACTAAACGAATGGACGGCGCTGGCGGCGAGCGCGTTCTGGGTTGCCTTTTTACTGTTCGCGGCTATCCAGATTCGGCCAGAATGGAAAGTGTTCCTGCGTACCCCGGCCCGCAGCCTGGCCGTGGCCGCGGTTTTTTCCTGCGCGTGCCTGGGCGCCGCCGCGGCAATTCATTTCTCAAATTCCGTCGCCGTGGTTGTTTTGCCGGATGCCGTCACACGAAGCGGTCCATTTGATGACGCTCAAAATGCCTTTGCCGTCCATGATGGCGCGGAGCTCACCGTCCTGGATCACCGGAACGGCTGGGTGCAGGTCTCCGATGGCTCGGGCAGAAGCGGCTGGTTGAAGAACAGCCAGGTCGCAGTTCTTCCAGAGATCTAAGATAAGATCGGTTCGAGATTGCCGTCGCGCCGGAGTCGCAGTTTCCGTCCGCGCCATTCGACTCGATTACCGCAAAAGGCAATCGCCCAAATAGCCGTCTGCAACAAATCTTTCACCGGCGCCAGCCAGAATGGCGCTGGCGGTTCGCGGCCCTCGTTCAGTTGCCGTTGCAGGTTTCCGGCGATTACCATCCGCGCGCATAAAAGGACCGTAGCCGCCATCGCGCAGATCGCTTTCGGCGCCCAGAGTGACTCAACCAGCCAAATCAACGGCCATAAACTGCCGTTAGACAGAATACTGAAAAAATAGGGAACGGGTTGGCAGACGCGGATGGTTCGGGCCCAGCGAAGCTGATGTTTCCAAACGCCCGGCCAATTCATTGGCGCCTCCCAGCATTCCACCACGACCGGGCAAAGCGCAATTCTGCCTCCGTTCCTTGCGATTCGATTTCCGATTTGGTAGTCGTCGGCCAGGCAATTGGCAAAGGCCGCAAATCCGCCGGCTTGCTCCAGGGATCTGCGACGCTGGAGAATCGCGGCGCCCAAGGCAAAATCGAGGGGTTTTAGGGTTCGGGACTGCAACACCTGGCTCCAAAAATCGGCATTGATCGCGACCGCTTCGCATTGCATCGCCAGGGTCACCGGATTGGCCAGGCGATAAAAGCAATTCACCAGCGCAATGGCAGGATCACTTAATGGCGCCGCCATGCTGGCTAAAAAATCCTGCGGTACGCGCACATCGGCGTCGCTGGCCAGAATTAAATCATATTTTGCGGACTTTTCGAGTTGCATGAGGGTCGACACCTTCGCATTCATTCCGAGGGCCTCGGCGCAGACAATCAATTGCGCGTCGGCGTTGGAATACTTTCCGAGCAGGTCGCGGACGACGTCGCAAACCGGGTCCGCCGCGTCGGCCACGCCGAATAAAAATTGCGCCGGGCCGGCATAATCCAATTTGAGCCAGGTTTCCAGTGATAATGCCGTGGTCGGATCACAGCCTTTGAGCGGTTTGAGAATGGTCACCGCGGGAGAAAAAGCCGGCTTGGCGATTCGTTTATGAAGCGGAAACTTTCGCGCAGCCAGAAATTGCCAAAGAAGAAGCGTGAAACTCAAGACCGCGAGTGCGGCCGGAATGAATCTCAAAAAAGTCACCGGAAAATCGAAACTCACGCCGGGACTTCCGTGCTTTTCACCTCGGGATGCTCATCCAGGACCAGGACGCCATGCGGGGGCAGGTCGTAATTACCGGAAAACGTGTTGCCGGTCAGGAAATCATGCATCGGTTTGTAAAATTGAATGCGGACCGGCGAGTTCTGGTGATTGAGCAGGAAAAACACACGTGTGCCGTCCTTTTCTCTCATGCCGACTTCAATATTTTCGGGGACTTTCAGGAGCGGCTGCAGGCCGCACAATTGCCGGAGCCAGGCGACAAGATCGCTGTAAAAATGCTGGTGACTCATGGTTCCCACGTAAATGGCTTTGCCCAGGCCAAAAGTATTCATCGTGACTGCCGCGCGGCCGGCGTAGAAATCTTTCGCATAAACGGCAAGCGTTTGGCAGCCCTTTGGCTCAATTATATCGCACCAGATTTTGGCCGGGTGCAAATGGCTTGTAGGAAAAGTGCCTTTGAAAGTAAGGTGGTTTTCGTCGCCCGGCGAAAGCGGATCAAATTCCAGCACTTCGAGCCCGAACAAATCGGTCATATTGCCGGGATAGGGTGAGTCGGGGGCGATATGGTTTTGATTGACCAGGCTCGTATTGAAAGTGCTCACCAGAGTGCCGCCGTTTTGCACGTAAAGTTTGAGGCGATCCACTTCGGCATCGCTCAGCAATTGAAGTGACGGCGCAAACACAATTTTGTATTTGCTCAGGCCCTCGGTGGGCCGCGAAAAGTCCACCTGGATGTTTCGGTCGTGGAGCGCGTTGTAAATCAATTGAATATGCTCCCGCAAATTGAAGAATTTGCTGGGCTGAATGGACTGTTGCAGCGACCATTCGTTGTCGTGAGTGTAAAGGATGCAAACATCGGCCACGACCTTGGTGTCCTTGATCGCGGGCGCCAGCAACTTGATTTCCTCCCCGAGTTGCGTGATTTCCTTGAGCGCCCGGCTGTTATCGCCCGGGTACCGCACGATGGCGCTATTGAATTTCTCCGGTCCAATGCGTGGTTGTTGCCAGCGAAAATAAAGGACGCCGCTCGCGCCGCGCGCGATCATCTGATACGTAAAAAGCCGGATAATTCCAGGCCGAACCGCCGCTTTGGCATCCTGTGAATCCGATTGTCCGACCTTCTGTTCCATCGCCCAAAATCCGCAATCGCCGTCCGGAGTATTGATCTCCGTCTTTTTAAGAGACCGCATCATGTCAATGTCACAAGCCAGCTCATTGACTTTGCTCCGGAGGGGGACGTTGCTCTCGAGGGAAACAAAATCCACCGCCTCAGCCATGTCGAAATGGTCATAATTGCGAAGAAACGCCCGCATGGTGACAGTGACGGGCTGGGTCGACAGCTCATGCAAAATTTCCGACTGCATTCTGACAAATTGCACCATGGTATCGCTGCTGAACCGGTACCAGTCCAGCAACAGAGCCGGATTATGCGCCGCCGGGGTGCGCATGGGCATTGGAACTTCATCAAACGAAGCGACGGTTTGTCCCCAGAACCTTAATCCCAAAAGCTCGTTCAGCCGGTCAACGGTTTTGTACTTGGCTTCGAGCCAAAGATGCCATTCTTCGAGGGTGGCCTCGTTATATGAAAACTCGGTGTTATTGCCGCCGATGGTGTTGTCAATTTGCCAGGCAATCAATTGGGGATGATTCCCCAGCGCTTTGGCCATTGCCGTCACAATCCGCTTGGAATATTCCCAAAAGACATCACTGCTCAGGCACACTGCGCGCCGTGTTCCGCCATGTTTGAGCAAGCCGCGGTCATCCACGGGAAGAATTTCCGGATATTTGCGGGCAAGCCAAATCGGCGGGGCCGCCGTGGGCGTGCCCAGGACAACCTGGAGCCCATATTCGCCCATGATGTCCATGACCCGGTGCAGCCAGTCAAAATCGTATTGCCCCTCCTGCGGTTCGCAGATTCCCCAGGTAAATTCGCCCATCCGCACGACATTAAAGCCAGCCTGGGCCATCAGGGCGGCGTCCCGTCGCCAGGACTCTTCCCAGGCGCTTTCAGGGTGTTCATCATCTCCTCCGCTGGAAACAACCGAATATTCAGGGTAATAGTCAACGCCAAAAAACATAGGTCAATAACTGTAATCAGTTAACGTTTCGGCTAGCACCCGAACTTAATTGAAAAACACGGTCGCCGCAAATTAAAACTGAATCGGGTGCGCGCCACGGCGCCTGGACAAGGCCGAAACAGCAGTTCCAAACGGTTACGGCCCCGGGGTTCGCC
>DASYZW010000115.1:0-1548 GCA_035945915.1 Verrucomicrobiia bacterium
CTCGGGCACCCAATACATCGTACAGGCCTCGACGGACCTTGTGCATTGGATCGCGCTGCAGACGAACACCGCGCCTTTTCAATTCGTTGATTCGAACAGGAGCCAATTCGCGAAGCGTTTCTACCGAACGGCCTCTATAAATTAATTTTGTCAAGTCTCTCACGCGGGCCGCGCGACAGCGGCCCGCGTGATTTCTATTCTTCCGGCAGCCCTGGCCGCATCATTTCGCCCGCGGTCTTGCCCATAGCCGAAATACGGTTGCCCCGACAGCGGCACAGATCTGCGTCCATAACTTTTTCTTTTGCGCGAAAGGCGCTGTATTTTTGCAAGTTGCATGCAAAAATTGCAAATCGCCTTTCTAAAGGGCCATTGAGTTGCGATTATCCAGCAAAAGTTCGATGGCATATTTCTTGTTAATCCGATGCCACGAATGAAAATGGAGGTCCAAATAGAAAGCCCGGCATGGCACTGCGTGCGGACAAAGCCAAAGCACGAACACATTGCCGCGGCGACGCTGCGAAAGATTCTGGGCCTGGAGGCATTTTTACCCCGATTGCGGCTGGAACGCGCCACCCGGCGCGGCGCGGTAAGCGCAATTGAACCTTTATTTCCGTGCTATCTTTTTGTGCGCTGCGTGATCAGTGAGCGGCTTGACGAAATCAAGCATGCCAACGGGGTCAGCAGCCTTGTCCAATTTGGAGGCAAGATACCGCCGGTGGAAGACTTCATTATCGAAGAACTTCAGGAATGTTTCGAAGCGGACGAACCGATGACCATCGAAAACCGCCTCACGCCCGGGAGCGAAGTGGCTGTGGCCGGCGGGGCATTCGACGGCATGCACGCGCATGTTCTGCGGAATATGCCCGCGAAACGCCGGGTTCAGATTTTATTGGATATTCTCGGGCAACCGACGCCTGTGGAGGTGGATCGGACTGCCGTAGTAGTGCTCGAGAATACGCTGGCGCATTTGGCGCCCGCGCTGGCACGCCCGACGGCGTGCATCTAGCGCAAGGAGCGGCGGAATTATCCGTCGCTTCATTGGAGGTAAAAAAAGTCAGGGAACGTTGGTAAAAACAACAAGTGCGGAGCTTTTATTAAATCCCCATGAAAACTTTCAATCAGAGCACTCCCGGTTTCGGGACGCCACGCTGGAAACGGGCCCTGGACATCGGATTAATTCTTCTGGCGCTTCCCTTACTAATTCCGCTGGTGCTTGCCACGTCAGCGATTATTTGGCTCGTTTCAGACGGACCCATTTTGTTCAAACAGGAGCGCATCGGGCGTGGCGGGGAAAAATTCCTGTGCTTCAAGTTCCGGACCATGTTCACGAGCTCCAATTCGGCTTCGCACGAGGGCCATTTGCGGCATTTGATCGAGTCCAACACGCCGATGACCAAGATGGACACGGGGGGCGACAAGCGAATTATTCCGTTCGGTGTGTTCCTTCGGGCAACGGGACTGGATGAATTGCCGCAGTTAATCAATGTTCTTCAGGGGGACATGAGTATTGTCGGCCCGCGGCCGTGCCTGCCTTACGAGTACAAATAC
>DASYZW010000116.1:0-5833 GCA_035945915.1 Verrucomicrobiia bacterium
GCAACCCACGAAGACGTTAAGCGTTATCCGTACGCCAAAAAAACTTCTCGATAATATCGACCGCATACGGACAAAGCAGCAGAAATTGCGCCAAAAAAGACTTACTTTCCGGCAATACAATCGCGCCTGGTTTCCCCCTGATTTTCGACAATCCGTTTATACCGTAGCGCTACAAATCCATGTTTCGTCAGCCAGTCTCGGTCATAAATGTCTTCGTGCACTCTCTCGTAATTTCGGGGATCATCGTCCTCGCCCATGTGTCCGGCCTCGATCACGCGCATCCTTTCATGCGTTGGGTCGACCCAACCGGCAAATAAAATGACGTGAGCATATGGTTTGTTGACCACGTCGCCCGGTCGCAAGTCGTCGTATCCGGGAAGGCAGTCGCAGATCTCGCCAATATCGTAGGTCGACCGGCGCGAATTTAGCTGCCAGCATCGGCTCACCAGGCCCGAACAATCCACGCCCACCGGCAGGGCGCTGTCCCCGTGATCGATCCGTGGCCCTCTGAAATGATAACCGGCGGGCCGCCTTCGCTGAAGTCCCCGGTCAAATTCCGCCATCGTGCTGTCTCCGCTCCAACAATAGGGGACGCCAATGTTTGTTTGGCCATCGGCATGCCATCCGCCAATACCCCAAAATTCAATGTCTTGCGTGTCAATCCACACTCCGGCCTGGTCGGTCCCATGAAAAACATTGGCAGGCGTCGCCCGCCATGGATGGCTCGCATAGGCTTCAGCGGTTTCCATCACCTGTTGCCGGGTGACTGAGGGTCCGGACCGAAAGCTGGCGCAACCGCTCGCCAGGATTAATATCAAAGTCAGAGTGATTAAAGGGCGCATAGACTGCGAAAGGACCACAGTTGAATCATGCGCTTGCATTCTGTCAATCCACATTTGTCGGCGCGGCTTTTCTCCCATCGTTCTGCCGGAATCATTTCATCGGGAGCCGCCGTCTTTTTTTCCTCATTTTCATTCCCGGCCGGATTGTCTAAATTTTCGTATGTGGTTTTTTCGACGGTCCCTGTTGATCTTGCTTATCGTCGCCCTGGAGGGAGGCCGGGTATTCGCGTCTGAACAGCATGACTTTGACCTGGCGGCAACGGCCTTCAAGACGGGCATGTGGAGCCGCGCCGAGGTCGAATTTGCGCAATTCATTGAAAAACATCCCGATTCCGCCCGTGTGCCTCAGGCGGCGCTTCTCCAGGCGCAGTCGGATTTTAATCAAGGCAAATTGCTGGACGCCTTGACCCTCTTGCAGGCGCGGGAACCATCCGCCGGAGACCTTGCGGATCAGTACGTTTATTGGATCGGTGTGGCGCAGCTCCAAAACGCTGATTATTCGGGGGCTGCCGGCACTTTCGCGAAACTGACCCGGACGTTCCCACAATCCAAATGGCTCCTCGATGGCGTTGTGAATGAAGCTGCGGCCCGCGCCAAGCTCAACCAATGGCCGCCCGTGTCGGCATTATTGCAAGGCGGCCTCTTTCAGGCCGCTGCAAAAACCAACGCCACTGACAGCCGTGTTTTAAATGGACGATTGCTGCTTGCCGAATCGTTACTCGCCGAACATCGCCCGGATTCGGCGACCGCGGTTTTGCAATCCGAAACATCATTTAAAAATAATCCCGAATTGGATTGGCGACGGTTGTACATGCTCTTCCATGCGCGACTTGCGGCCGGGGCTACGAATGATGCCCTTGCGCTCTCGACGCGTTTGATCGCCAGCGCGCCCAGCGCCGATTCGCGCGCCCAGGCGGTCGCAGATCAGGCTAACCTGCTCGAGGACCTCGGACGGCTTTCCGAGGCGCTCGCCGCTTACGGGGAAAATCTCACAAATAATGCGCCGACGAACTGGCAGCGTCAGGCGATCTTAAAAATTGCCGGTCTTTCGGTAGCCCAGACGAATTTTCCAGATGGAGAATACTCCCTTGGCAATTTTCTCATGCGTTTTCCCGGTTCCCGGGAGGCCGATTCGGCGCTTCTGGCGCTGGGAGAATTGCATTTAAAGAGCTATGTCGTCGCTCCGTCGGCCAATTCCATCGATCTGCCCCAGGCGGAATCGTGTTTTGATCAATTTATAAGTACCTGGACCAATAGTCCCCTCCTTGGAAAGGCGTTCCTGGATCGTGGCTGGTGCTTTTGGATCCAGGAAAAATGGGCTCAAAGCGCGGCGGACTTTGCGGCCGCCGCCAACATCCTGCCTCCTTCCGTGGATTCGGCCGTGGCGCATTTTAAGCTCGGCGACGCTCAGTTCCGGCTCAGCGACCTGTCCGGCGCCCGGGCAAATTACCAGGCGGTCGTGAATGATTTTACAAATTATCCCGAAGTGAACCGGGATCTGGGGCCGCAGGCATTGTACCAGACATTGCGCGTTTGCCTGGACCTGCGCGACGTGCCGGGAATGAGCAACGCCATGTCACAAATCCTGCAAATCTATCCCCTCAATAGCGTGGCCGAAAAAGGCATCCTGCTGGTCGGCCAGGGATTCTCCGACCTCGGGCAGCCTGAACACGCGCGGGCTTTGTTTCAACGGTTCGAACAGGTGTTTCCGGATTCCGCGCAGCTCCCCGAAGTCGAATGGGCGGTGGCCCGGACGTACGAGCAGGAGGACAACTGGGCGCAGGCCATTGCCAGTTACGATTCGTGGGTCCATCGCTTTTCCGGCAATACGAATCTGGCAGCCATCAAATACGCCCGGGCCCTGGCCAATTTTCGGGGCGGTCGCGAAACCAACGCATTCCTTTTGTTTACCAATTTCCTCTCTGAATATCCCACGAACGTTATGACGCCGTTTGCCGAATGGTGGCTCGGCGATTATTACTCCGGCCAGGGTAACTGGGCCAGCGCCGAAAAGTATTATGAGCTGGTTTTCCAGCCGCCGTCGCCGCCGTCAACTCTCACCGATCCGGCCATCCTGATGGCGGGACGCGCCGCCATGGGCCGCCAGGGCTATGAAGATGCCAAAACCTATTTTCGAATGCTCATGGCCGAGACAAACTGCCCGCCGCAATTGGCCGCCCCGGTCTGGATGGGGTTGCGCGCACAGGCGTGGTTTGCCTTTGGAGACGTGATGATGCAGGAACCGGCCGCCGATCCGGGCACACCCCTCACGAATTATCTCCAGGCTGTTCCTTATTTTGAAGATGTCTATTTGGAGTTTCCAGGCACGGAACAAGCCGCGCTGGCATGGGGCGAAATCGGCGATTGTTATTATCAGCTTGCCTCCCAGACGCCCCAGTATTACAGCGACGCTACCAATGCCTATGCGCAGGTCATGTCCTCGCCCGCCGCTTTCATTGCCGAACGCAGCCAGGCCCAGGTCGGCATCGGCATTGTCTGCGAAAAACTGGCCGCGCTGACAAATGGCGTGCAGCAAACGGCTTTTCTCCAGGCCGCGCTCGATAATTACCTGGATGTGTTTTTTGGCAACAACCTCCGCGCTGGCGAAATGGCGGATCCGTTTTGGGTCAAAAAGGCCGGCCTCCAGGCGCTCCCGTTGATTGAATCCCTGGGCACCGGGGACCCGGATAAGTTCATCGACCAGATGGAAATCGTCTTGCCCCAATTGAGAACCTTCCTGGAAAAAAAGCGCCTTGAGGTGCCCAGACCGAAACAATCATCAATCCCGTCGCGCCCGGCCAAAACGTTCGTTTAAGTTAAACCACCGTCGCGTGACTGTGATTAAAAAGACGAGGCCGGAACGAAATAACTTGCAACGTTCCATTTGACAGGATTGTGCGGCAAGTTTAACGTTCCTTTGAATGAGTGAAGTGGCCATAGCGGATCCGGTCGTGAGCCTCACCGAAAATGCGAGGGAAGAGGTCAAAACTCAGCTTGCGAAGTCGGAAAATGCCGGAAAAAACCTGCGTCTTTATATCGAGCAGGGTGGCTGCTCGGGAATGCAATACGGCATGGTCTTCGACGAGAAACGGGATGGCGATCTCGTTTCCGAAGACGAGGGCGTGGGCGTCTTGATTGATCCTGTCAGCGTCAACTATCTGCGCGGGGCCGTCGTGGACTATAGCGAATCCCTTACCGCCGGGGGCTTTAAGATCTCAAATCCGAACGCCAAACAAAGTTGCGGCTGCGGAAAATCCTTTCAGACTTGAGCCGGCTCGATCAACCGTCGCTCAGGCCTTAAAATGCCGTTCCGTGTGATGCGGAACGGCTTTAATTTTTTACCCAAATCAGATCCAGCCCCGGCGAACCAGCCACATTTTGATCAATTGCGTCAATCCAACATAACACATCAGGGTCGCGGCCAGGATGGGCCAGAATTGCCACGGCAACGGAACAAAACCCAGGAACCGCGCCAATGGTGAAAACGGCAGGTATGCGCCGATTCCCATGATGACAACGGTCGTCATGGTCAGTTGCCAGCTTGCTCGCGATTGGATAAAGGGGAACAGGTTCGTGCGAATGACATGGATAATCAGCGTTTGAGTCATGAGCGATTCCACAAACCAGCCCGTGTCAAAAAGCTGCGCCGCATACGTATGATTGATCGGATCGTCCGGAAATTTGGCAGCGATGTCCGGAGTCACCACGATGTGGCTGCATTTGAAATAGAACCACATTACACAAAATGTCGTGTAATCAAAGATGGAGCTGATCGGGCCCAGAAAAAGAATGAACTTGGTGATTTCACCCATGTGCCAGGGCCGCGGTTTGGCCGTGTATTGCGACCCGACGTTGTCCGTCGGAATTGGCACCTGTGAAAAATCGTAAAGCAGGTTGTTGGCGAGCATCTGGACCGGTTGCATGGGCAAAAACGGAAACAAAGCGCTCGAACCCAGCATGCTGAATACGTTGCCAAAGTTCGAACTGGCCCCCATGCGAATATACTTCAGGATATTGGCGAAGATTTTTCGGCCTTCAATGACGCCTTCTTCGAGGACCATGAGATTTTTCTCCAGGAGGATCATGTCCGCTGATTCTTTGGCGATGTCCACCGCGTTGTCCACGGATATGCCGACGTCCGCCGCGCGCAAAGCCGGCGCGTCATTGATGCCGTCGCCCATGAAGCCGACCACGTGTTTCTTTTTTTGCAACGCCTGGACGACGCGTTTTTTGTGCGCCGGCGAAAGGCGCGCATAAATGTCCGTGCTGTCAATTGCTTCAGCCAGTTGCTCGTCGGACATCTTTTCCACGTCATTTCCCAGGAGAATTTTGTCCGCGTGGATCCCGACTTCCGAACACACTTTGCGGGTAACCAGGTCGTTGTCGCCCGTCAAAACTTTCACAGACACCCCATGCTGGCGCAGCGCGGCGATGGCTTTTGAAGCGGTGTCTTTGGGCGGGTCCAAAAAGGCAAGATAGCCGGTCAGGCACAGGTCGCATTCATCGGCTTTCGTAAAAGTATTTTGCGTGCCCAGTTTCTTAGTGGCTACCGCCAGGACGCGAAATCCGTCTTCGCTAAGGGAATTCACCTGCTCGATCAAATTGCCCACGAGGATTGGCTCCATGGGAAAGATATCCCCATCACTCGCGAATTCCGAGCAGCGCGCAAAGACCGCTTCCGGCGCGCCCTTGGTCAAAAGCTGGCGCTGGCCGTCGGGGCCCTGGACGGCCACCGACATCATCCGGCGCGAAAAATCAAAGGGTATTTCATCCACCTTGCTGTACTTCTCCACGGACAATTCTTTGTGAAGCTCGCTGTACTTCAGGACCGCCCGGTCCAGCACGTTCTTCAAGCCGGTTTGAAAATGGCTGATCAGATAGGCGTCGCGCAGGACTTCCTCGCTTTCATTCTTAAAGACGTCGCAATGGATTTCCAGGATGACGTGGTCGATGGTCAGCGTCCCGGTTTTGTCCGTGCAAAGGACATCCAT
>DASYZW010000117.1:0-6340 GCA_035945915.1 Verrucomicrobiia bacterium
TTTTCCATCCACGGCCCGGGTTTGGGCAGAAACTTCAGGAGTGCCGGATTACAGCTCAATAGGACATACGGCGCGGCAAGGCCAATTCCGACAAACAAAAACACCAAAAGAATCACGCCCGCCGTCTGCGCAAAAGCAAATGCCAGCGCGCCGGCCAGGTAGGGCGCCGTGCACGGAGTCGCCAGTGTCGTCGCCAGCAGGCCGTTGAAGAATGCCCCGGGCGCGCCATGTTTAGACGCCAGGTGTCCTGCCGCGTCCAGTACCTTCCCGCCGGGCGTAACCTCGAACACGCCAAACAAATTCAAGGCCACAAGTGTGACCAGGATTGTGAGACAAACGACAAATATCGGGCTGCCGAACTGCATCCCCCACCCCGCATGATGCCCCGCCGCTTTAATACCGATGACGATCCCCGCCATTGCCGCAAAAGACGACAGCACGCCGGCCGCATAAACGAATCCCAGGTTACGGACGCGCTTCGGTTCACTGCGCGCCTCGCTCACGAAACCCAGAATTTTCAGAGCAATGACCGGCAGAACGCAGGGCATAATGTTTAAAATGAGCCCGCCAATGAAGGCATAGAGGAGATATTTGATCAGGGACGCACCCGATGTTTGCCCGACCACCTGGCCGCCGGATTTCCCATTGGCAAGCGCGCTCCCCTCTGCTGATGATTGCGCCCCACCGGACATACCCGAAGGCGCTTCGTTTGCAATCGGCAAATGAACCTCCAAACCGGATCGACCGCTCCGGGCCTGATTGACGATTGACGATGAATCCACAATGACGCCGCTTACTTCTGACGGCCAACCACCGGCAAACTTCTTCACCAATTTGCGCAGTTGAAAATGCGTCGCATCGGAATTCACCACCGTTGTCTCCGGCTGAACGTCGAATTGATCGCTGCCATACGGAAAGAAATCGTAGTGATCGCCCGGGGCGCTGGGACCTTCGATTACGAGAGGTCGTGTGTCGTCGTTTGCGGGACCGTCCCACCAGGCGCGAAAATTGTCGTTGGTGCGATTAACCGGAATTTTCTCCTTCCACGCCTCAATCTCCGCCGCATCAACGGAACGCTTCGTTTCACTCCCAATGTTGAGTGTTGCCTGGACGGTTGCTTTTTCAGGAATACAGACGTCCTTGCATTCGAGCCACGTGAGATTCGCCGTCAACGTGATTGGGCCCATCGTCCGCGCCGTTGGCCCGATTTTGAGCGGGACCAGGAGCATGGTTTCACCGCTATAGCCGTACGTGGTCACTTCGGCCGGCGGCAGTTTTTCCGGAAGCGGCCATTCAATGTCCCCGGCCGTCACCCCGGGCGGCAACTGCCAGGTAATTGTGGTGGGCATTCCAGCTTCTCCTGAATTCTTCCAATACGTGTGCCATTCCGGATCCATTTTTAGGAGCACACCGGCCCAGACCGTTTCCCCGGCTGCGGCGGTATCATCGGACAACACCAGCGTTGCCTGGGTATGGGCCGCCCGGGCAACAGCCGCGATCAGGCAGAAAATCAGGGAAAGCACATATCCGGCGCGTCGCATACCTATTAGATGCCAGATTCAAGGGAATGTTGAAATGATTTTCCCTGCATTGACTTGGCCTGTTTCTGCGTCTAATCTGGGCGTTCAATGCTGGACACGATAGAGAAACTTTTAGTCTTGCAGGACCGCGACCGCAAAATTCATCGGGTTCAAGAAGAACTCGCCCATATTTCACCCGAGCGTACGGGACTTCAAGCCAAGGCCGCCGCGACCCAAACGCAGCTCGACGCGGCCAAAACCCGCGTTAAACAAATCGAGTCGGAGCGCAAACGGCTGGAAATCGAAGTCGATTCCAAAAAAACGCAGATTGAGAAATACGCCAACCAGCAGCTTCAAACCCGGAAGAATGAAGAATATAAGGCCCTCGCGCAGGAAATTGAGCATTGCAAAGCCGAAATTACGAAAATTGAAGACCGCGAAATCGAGCTGATGGAGCAGGCCGAAGCCGCGCAAAAGGAAGTATTGCGAGCCATGGCCGATGCCAGCGCCGCAAAATCCCAAGTCGACAAACAGGTGGTCGAGCTGGATCGCCGCGAGGAAAACCTGAAAAAAGAGCTGGACGAATTTCAACAGGGCCGCGCCGAATTGGCCGGCGCCGTGGACGAAACCGCGCGCCATCGCTACGAACGATTGCTCAAAAGCAAGGGCGACAACGTCATCGTGGGCATCAACCACGGCGTTTGCGGCGGCTGCCACATGAAATTGCCCGCGCAGATTTTGGTAAACTGCAAATCGCAACGGGAAATTGTCGCCTGCTCCAACTGCGGCCGAATTCTCTACTATACCCGCGACATGGAATTAGTGGCGGCGGATTGACGCGGACCGATTGCGCTAAGCGCCCAGCTTTTTCCGCGCAAATTCAAAAACCGATTCCGGTGAAATCGCCGTCAGGCATTCCATTGGATTTTTCCATCGGCATCGGGACTTTAAACAGGGAGCGCACGGCAAATCGATGCGCATGACATTTTCCAATTGGCCGTAAGGACCCGTGTTGCGCGGGTCCGTGGGGCCAAAAAGCGCGACAACCGGAATTCCCAGCGCGGCGGCCGCGTGCATGGGACCGGTATCGTTCGTAATCATCAGGCTGCAGAGCCGCAACCATTCGGTCATCTCGGGAAGCGTCGTTTGGCCGCACAGGTTCAGCACCCGCTCCGGCGCGGCGCGGGAAACGATGTCTCCGAGAGGTTTGTCACTCGCCCCGCCCATGACCACAAAATGCGCATCCGCGAATTTATGCGCCAGCAGGCGGACGCACTCGGCAAAATGTCCGGGTGGCCAGCACTTGGTCGGCCAGCGGGCCGCCGGCTGGATCGCGATCCACCGCGCGTGTCGACCGGTTGCAACCTGGGGCCATTTGGCTTGCACGCTCGCGGCAACGGCAGGACGTTGAGGCAACCATTGGAAGTTCATGTGCCTGGGCACACCGAGCGCCGGTAAGATGGAAAGGTAACGGCCCACGGCATGGCTCTCTCCGCTTGGAGGGATGGCCACGTCGTACAGCCCGCTGGCGCCTTCGCGCCCCCCCTCCCTCGGATTATTCAAGCCGATCGACAGGTTCCCGCGCGCCAGCCAGGAGAACATCGCGCTGCGAAATAGCCCTTGCAGGTCAATGACCCAATCGAATCGCCGGGCGCGCGTCCATTGAATGCTCCGGACCATTTCCGGCCAATGAATCGGAGATTTCCAACGATCGCGCTGGAACAAAACAATCCCCGTTAAATCCGGATCGCCTTCGAGCAATCCCGCAAATTTAACGTCCACCCACCAAAAAATTTCCGCGTCGCGAAAGTGAAGCTTTAATAACCGCAGGACGGGCAAGGCCTGGATGATGTCCCCCAGAGAACTTGGTTTCAGGATGAGAATTTTCAAAGCACGCGGACAACGGGCAAATGCTAAAGCCGGCGCATCGCCCCGCCCGTTTGTGATTTACTTCCCGAATTCGAGCCGCTCGGCCAGACGTTCGGGAAGTCCGGCTTCGCGAATTTTCGCCTGCGCGGCGGCGATATCGTAATCGACGCGGCGCAATTCAATCGTGGCCGCGTCCATGTCATAAATGACATAGGCCGCCTTGGGATTATTGTCACGCGGCTGGCCGACCGCGCCCACGTTGACAAAATATTTTTTCGCCGGATCCACCTTGAATTTGGAAAAGGTCCCGCCGCGCACCACGGTGTCCCGCATGAACGCGACTGGCACGTGCGTATGGCCAAAAAAACAGACGGGGGTGTTTTGATACGGAAAGCTTGCCGCTGCCTGGAGCTTGTCGAAAACGTAACCCCATCGCTGCGGCGCATCGAGCGTGGCATGGACGATGGTGAAATTTCCCACCATCTTCGTATATTTGAGATCGCGGAGCCAATCACGGTCCTCCTGCGTGAGCTGCCGGCGCGTCCAATGGACGGCCTCAGCCGCATTGGGATTAAATCCTTCCAACTGCTCATCTATGGAGCAGTATTCATCGTGGTTCCCTTTCACGCAGGGAATGTTCATTTCCCGCACAATCTTTAAGCATTCCTTCGGATTTGCGTTATAGCCCACCACGTCGCCCAAACAGACATATGCGTCAGGCTTCTGCGCCCGGGAGTCCTCCAGGACTGCCGTCAGCGCTTCCAAATTGGCATGAATGTCTGCAATAATTGCGTATTTCATTGTATAGCAAAAAAACCGCGGCAGGATTTCAATCCATCACTTGGACTCCCGCATCATCTCATTCGTTGTTCCGCGTCTCTTCTCGTTCATGCAATGATTTGAAATCCGCGGACATCGTTTTGCGCGTCACCCCACGTTACCTTCTCATCGCGAATAAATCCAGCAACACCGGAATCCCGAATGGCCGCCCGAAACGCCTCCAATTCGGGGCGTTGTCCCTCGGCAATCAATTCAACCCGGCCGTCATCCAGGTTACGCACAGTCCCGGTAACTTCAAATCCTGCCGCCACAGATTTCACGTTGTAGCGAAATCCGACCCCTTGCACCCGGCCCGAGTAATACACCCTCATCTGTTGCCGTTTCTCCATAAGCGGCTTGTCTGGCACAGCAGGGATAAAGCCAAATCGGGGGGCCAAAAGCAACCTTTTTATTGAATTCACCTGCTGAATTATATGAATTAGCGCCATTTTTAAGCAGGGAAACCCGGATAAAACCGCTCAGCGTCAAAAATGCCAATCCGAAGCTCCGCCGTTCTGCTTGTGAATTGGATGCTAAAAGCATAGCTTAAAGACCGTGATCTACGACGCTTCATTGGACGATTTGCTCCAAAAGGTCTGGGACGGCAAGCGGATTTCCCAGGGCGAGGCCCTGCGGCTGTACCGGCTGCCGCTCGAAGAACTCGGCGCCCTGGCCGACCGCCGCCGCCAAATCGCCAAAGCCGCCGATTTCAACGGTCGCGGCAACGACATCGTCACCTTTATCGTGGATCGCAACGTCAATTATACCAACGTTTGCAATGTCTATTGCAAATTCTGTGCTTTTTACCGGGTTGAAAAGGACGACGACGCCTACGTCATTACGATGGATGAAATGGACAAAAAAGTAGAGGAAACCATCTCCCTGGGCGGCACGCAAATGCTCATGCAGGGCGGCCATCATCCCAAATTAACCAAGCAATGGTATCTGGATCTGCTGTCCCACGTAAAAAATAAATTCCCCGGTTTCAACATCCACGGCTTCAGCCCCAGCGAATTCATCCATTTCCGCGAAGTCTTCAATGAGCCGCTGGAAAAGATTATTTCTGACTTTCGGGCCGCCGGGCTTGGGTCCATTCCCGGCGGTGGAGGAGAAATCCTGGTGGACCGCGTGCGCCAGAGGATCTCCCCGCTTAAAGCGATGAGCAGTGACTGGCTCGAAGTCATGGATGTCGCGCACCGGCTGGGCTTGTTTTCAAGCGCGACCATGATGTTCGGGCATGTGGAAACGATCGAAGACCGGATCGAACATTTGGAACGGCTGCGCGCGCAACAGGAAAAATCCTTGTCCTATAAAAATGGCGGACACTTTACGGCCTTCATCTGCTGGACCTTTCAGGCCGAGCACACCAAATTGAAAGCGCCCACCGTCGGCGCGCATGAATATCTGCGCACGCAGGCTCTTTCACGCATTTATCTCGATAACTTCACGAACGTCCAAAGCTCGTGGGTCACGCAGGGACTTGAGATTGGCCAGGTCGCCCTTAAATACGGCGCTAACGACCTCGGCAGCATCATGATTGAGGAAAATGTCGTCTCCCAGGCAGGCACCACGTTTCGAATGAATATCGGAGACATGAAACGCCTTATTTCCGATCTCGGCTACGAGCCCCGCCAGCGAAATAATTGGTACCAGTTGGTGGACTGAATTCCTCCGCGTAAATCGAAACTCAATGTTTCAGCGGCAGCGTTTCGCCTGAATCCGACGACTGATACATCGCCGGCGGCAGCTTTGGCGCCTGCTTATGGCGATGGAGATGCTGAAAGGCGAAATGCGCCGCGATAAAGAGCACCACAATCCCCACGATGAGCGCGGCGACTCCCCCCACCTTCCAATTCAATTTCGAAAGAAGAAACATGGCCCGGTCAACGGGTGTCCTGGATTGCTCCACCAACGGAGGCGGCTCGCTGAAATTGGCCGTGCCTTTCAGTTCCCGGTCGAGGTCGGCCGTGATTTTGGGCACGTCCAGCTTGAGCATCGTGGCGTAGTTTTTGACCGAGCCCTTGATGTAAATGGGCGCGGAGAATATGTCGTAGTTTCCCTCTTCGAGAGCGCGGATATGGTCTGTCCGGATTTTTGTCGATTCGGCGACCTGTTCAATCGTCAGCTTTTTA
>DASYZW010000118.1:0-7584 GCA_035945915.1 Verrucomicrobiia bacterium
ATCTGATAAGTCCCGGCCCCCAACCCGCTCCCGCTTAAGCTCATTTGATGGACACCCGACGCCACCGACCCAAGGTAGGCGGCATTCACGCCGTCGACGGACGCGTAAACTTCGTAATGATCGATCGTCCGTTCATCGCCCGAGACGATGTTCCACGACAAAGTGCCGGACGACACCTGGTCGGTGATCGAAAAGAGATTTTCCATTCCCGCTTCGACTTCGGTACCTTCCTCCCAATCACTCCAGGTGGCCCATTGCATGCGGGTGATATTGGTCGGAATCGCGGTGTTGATGAGCGCCGCCCGTTCGACTTCGCAAAGTCCGTTGCTCGAGGGCAAATATTTGCCCAGGGACCAATTGGTCGAGGCCGTGAGCGTTCCATCGAAATGCGCGCACATCGCGCCGAAAGCCAGCTTCCCGGATTTTTGGATGGCCGGGTAATCGTTCGTCACACCGGTGAGGTTGAAGGGGTCGCTTGGATTCACCCCGGTATCGTACTGTTCAGTCCATTCGAAACATTCGTTTTCCCAGGACTCGGAAAGGTACGCCGCGCCCTGTTCCACCCAGACCATCCGGCCGCCGGTAATCGCCTTTAATCCCACCATGCCGCTCTGTCCGATCGTGTTGCGCACGTCGAAAAACATCAAAATCGGTTCCCCGTTTGTCAGCGGTTCGTGCTCGTAATTTGGATCTGTGAAATATTGGCTTTGACAATATTGAATTTGCGCCTGGAGATTGGTGAGGCTGTCGCCGCCGCGTACACCCACGTCCAGCATGATAATAAACCTGAAGTTGTTATTGGTAAGGCTGTCCAAATAGGATTGGAGCTTGAGCGTAACGGTGTCTTCAAAGGACCCTCGACCGTACCACGAAACGATGACGCCGTTGAACCCCCGGTTTTTCATGTCCGTAACCATCGAGGCCACGTAATTGGTCGTATTGTAATTCAACCCGATATTGATGTGCGAAGCGCTGCCAAACCAGGGGGTAATGTTGCAAAACCAGCGAAGATCCGGCCGGCTGGGAATCAGCGTGTGCACGTCCAGGTTTGAAACGTGCCCCGGCGTGATGGGATTCAGGGATTCGTCCCAAAGCGTCGGATCCACCGGCATCGTGGCGCCGTTTTGGTTGACCCACGTCTCGGTGCCGAAATTCGCCGGAAAATTATTCTCGTTATAGGCGTCGTAGGCCGAGGTGTTGTGGTTGGTCAACGATGACAGCGTCACATCGAAGTCGAGCGCGCAGACGCCGGTGGTTTGAAAAAAGAAGCCGAAAACGATCCACCCAAACAAGTGCAGCGCTCTAACCCAAGTCCATTGCTCAACTTTCGGCATTTGTGAGAACTGACTATTTTACCACGCCCGCGGGGTTATATTCAATCCCCCGAAAAGGGGGTAAAGGGACCGTGCCGAAACTGGCAGCACTCCAGCGCTTCAACTCTTCGACGTATTAACCTTTTAACCTTTTAACGAATGAACGGATCCCAACGCTTCAACCCTTCAACTCATCAACGCTTCAACGCGCCCAGCCTGCACATACACCCGACAAGCGTCAGCAATCCCAGCGCCGCAATCACGACTCCCGCAACATTGAATTCCGGTTTCCGATGCCTCTGCACCATAACAGACAGCCAGAGATACCAGAGGCTGACCGCCATACCGAGCCAGAGCATCCAACGCGGCGAGCCCGGTCCCCAAATCCCCATCGACCACCCGACCAGATAGGGCAAGATCAGCAATCCCCACCAGATGGATAGGCCGCTTTTGCCGCCAATCCCGCCGGCGTTGCTTAACACCCACATGGCAGTCACCCCCATCGCAATCAAGGCAAAAACCCACATCCGGTAAACGATCAAACGGTGTTCGGTATGACTGAGAAACGTCCCGAGAGCAACCAGCGCGCTGCCGATAAGGATCACCACCGATCCTTCCATGGGATCCACCGCCCCAACCAACATTCCAATGCCGCCAAGGACAATGATCAGTCGTGTCCACAGCTTCCGATTGTGTATGAATTCTGTCGTCGTCATTTGGTTCCTTTCTGTCGTTGTTCCTGATTCGACCATCACGAGCCTAATCCAGGTTTTGATTTCCGCCAACCCCATTCCAAAAATCCAACTAAATTGTAATTGTCACCGTTTCAGTTTTGCGGGAATGTCATACCCATGGCAATCGCAGGAGTCGAGGCGGCGAGACTCTGGCTGGCAAATACCCGAAAATAAAAAAGGCAAAATCGAAACAGGATGAATCATGAAGTACGCCAATACACCAAACCGGCCCTTTAACCTGAATTTTCCATTCAAAAAGTTTTTTTCGTCGGCGGTGGTGGTCGCCGCCGTGCTGATTATCCTGGCCGTGATCTTTACCGGGTTCTATACCGTGCCCGCGGATTCCGAGGCCGTCCTGCAACGGTTCGGGAAATACGTCTCCACGGAACAGCCGGGCCTGCACTTCAAGATACCGTTGGGCGTGGATAAGGTGACGATAATTCCCGTGAGCCGGCAGCTCAAGATGGAGTTTGGTTACGGCACCGCAAACGCCTCAAATCCAAACCAGGGCGATCCGGAGCCGGATGCGACCAAGGATATGGTGACCGGCGATTTGAACGAAGCCGAAGTCGAATGGGTCGTGCAATATCGCATTATCGATCCCACCCAATATCTGTTCGCCGTCCAGGACCCGGAAGACACCCTCCGCGCCGGCTCGGAAGCGGTCATGCGGGAAGTCGTCGGGGACCGGACCATTGACGAGGTCATCACGTACGGCCGGGAGGACATCGAAAACGAAAGCCTGGTGCTGCTGAAATCATTGGCCCAGGAGTACAGGCTCGGAGTATCGATTGATCTCATCCAGCTTAAGAACGTCAATCCACCGCAACCGGTGCAGGCGGCGTTTAACGACGTCAACAACGCCCAGCAGGAAAAGCAACGGGACATTAACCAGGCGCAGGGAGAATACAATACCGTCGTTCCCAAAGCCCATGGCGAAGCCGACCAAATGATCTCGGTGGCGCAGGGCAACGCGCAAAAGCGGATTAACGAGGCGAAAGGCGATGCCGCCTACTTCAACGACGTCCTGGCGCAATATCTCAAGGCCCCGGAGGTGACCCGGCGCCGGCTCTATCTCGAAACCATGGGCGAAATGCTCCCGAAATTGGGAAATAAAATCATCATTGATGACAACGTCAGCCGCCTTCTGCCGCTCCTGCCGCTCACGAAATCCGAGGTCCAATAACTTTTAACCGACTCGAATCATCTTCACTATGAAAAAGACCGCCAACATCATCAGCCTCGTCGTGCTCCTGGTCCTGGTAGTTGGATACCTGTGCACCTATTCCGTGCCGGAACAATTTGCGGCCATCATCACCGAGTTCGGAAAACCCACCGGGCCGACGGTCACGCAACCCGGCTTGCACTTCAAACTGCCCGTGATTCAAACGGTCAACCTCATCGACCTGCGAATGCAGGAATGGGACGGGCAAGCCGTCCAAATGCCCACGCATGACAAGCTCTACATGATTGTGGACAGCTACGGCCGCTGGCGGATCACCAATCCGTTGTTGTTCTTCACCCGCATGCGCGATACCCGGAGCGCCTTGTCCCGCATGGACGACATTACCGGGAGCGAAATGCGCAATGCCGTGGCCGAAAACGATCTCATCGAATTGGTGCGCACTGACAAAAACCGGAAAGTGGAACAGGATTTTGACCCGGACAACACCAACGCCCAGCAGAATGTAACCACAAGCACGCTGCCGCCCATTTCCATCGGCCGCACCGCCATCGAACAGACTATCACCTCAAACTCCGCGGCCAAACTCAAGGATTTCGGGATCGACCTCGTGGACGTCCGGCTGATGCGATTGAATTATCAATCCAGTGTTACTGACAAAATTAATGAGCGCATGATCAGCGAGCGCGAACAGATCGCCGCCCGTTTCCGGTCGGAAGGCGAAGGCGCCGCCGATAAGATCCTGGGCGACCGGGACCGCGACCTGGCCGAAATAAAATCCGTCGCGTACCAACAGGTCCAGGAAATTGAGGGCGAAGCCGAAGCCGAAGCGACCAGGATCTATGCGGATGCGTATAACCAATCACCGGATGCCGCCGAACTGTATAATTTCCTGCGCTCCATGCAAACCCTCGAAGTTGTCGCCACCAACAACACCACCCTGGTCATTTCCACCAGCGGCGACCTCTTTAAATACCTCAAATCCGCCAATCCCAAATAACGGCGGGGAATGGATAGGTGGGACGGCGCTGGCGCGCGTCCGCGCCCGGACAGCGGGCGCAACTTGCGTAAAACTCTGACCGGACGCGCAATTCCAAAACCGGGGGCTCTCACTTCGAAGACTTCTGCCCTTTCTTTCCCTTTTTGCGGACGCCGCCGTCCTTGCCGGCGGTCTTGATCTTGGTTTTAGGAACCGCACCTCCAAGGTTTGCCGGATTTGGCACCTCGTAATTTCTCAACCAATCGGTAAGTTGAAGCTTTCTGGCCATGACAACACTGAACTTCCATCCATTAGCGCCTCACGTCAACCATGGATACAGTAACGCATCACCGCCAATAATTTCCTCCTTTCCGTCGGAGACGAGGTCACGAGCCTCAAACCAAAAATGGAATGCGTTGCCGCGCTGAAAGCGCAACTCCATAGTAGCCGTGGGCGATCGCAAGTGGCGCTGCCACCGCCCACGGAAAAGGACGCCAAAAGACCCCGCGCCCTGCAAGGGCAATCCAAATCACCCGACCGAAAACAATCTCAACGCAACGGTCGCAGAGCAAACGAAGCGATGGCGCCACTTGCGATCAAGCGTTGACCCTCCTTCGCCAAGAAGGCTATTTTAATACGCCGACAATCTGAAATTGTGTGAGTTATAAAACGACTATTAAGGTTGCGGAGCCACCCACCGGCAGGCGTGGCTCAGCGTTGGATCAGTAGGCCAATATGCCCAAGAATCTTAAAAGTTGGGGGCGTCACGTTGTGGAGATGCGGAGATGCAAGCGAGTTGCCGAGTTAGTAGCGCGGCACGGCGAGCCGCACCACAAGGTTCAGCAGGCGGGTTTTGAGATTTGGCATTATCCGCTCGGCGTTGCGTCACGGATGCTTTACAGCGTTCACGTATCGGTATACCCAGACCAGTCATGCCAGGCTTTCATGTTCATGGAGCCGTCAGAGCTTGCCGATTCTCCGGTGTGGCGCACGACGTTTAGGGAGTCTGCGCGCAAGGCAGCAAGCGAAGTGTTCAGACGGTTGGGAAGCATTTTGGGGTGGAAGCGAGTTTGAGATGAGGATGAGTGGCCAAACACCGCGCCAGGTGAAACCCGTGATCGCAAATGCCAGTGGTGCTACCACTCACCGCCCTTAAAGCGGGCGGAACAACCCGACTTAATCACCCGTCCAAAGTCAATCTCACGCAACGGTCGCCACGGACGCAAAGGATTTCAGAAGACAACTTTCTGACAGAATGAACAGAATAGATATTTTTCGGCCTTCGCGTGAGGAATTTCGGGTGGAGAAATTCCGCGTGACGAACGTTTCCGCACAATTGATTTGTGTAGTAAAGTAAACGTGTAAACGGGCGTGAAAACGGATCGTAATAGCGCAAAAGTGGCCGTGTCTATTGGGGATTTGAGATTTTCGAAATTTGGACGGGGGGTGTAAACGAGACGGCTGCTTTTCAGCCGTTGGATACCGAGAGAAAACCGGAAAATTTAACCGCATAGATCGCAAACAACGCAAAGAGTTTTTAGCCACAGATGGACACTGATTTCCGGGTTGGAACAAACTGCCGCTCACCGCGTTGAAAGCGCAGGCCATCGTAGCCGTGGGCGATCGCACGCGGCGCTGCCACCGCCCATGGGAAAGAAGCCAAATGACCGACGCCCTGTCGGGGCAATCCAAATCGCCTTACCGGCAAAACTCATACCATCGCAAAGGTTTTCAGGCGGCAGTCAGAGCCGGATGGCCCTTAGATAATGCCTAAAACTTGCTTTCTCAATGGTTTGCGTCTTGAGACGCCGGGCACTACACCCAGTAAAGACTTGAGAAGTTTTGTCCGGCGCGTCAGGTCTCGGTATGTTGAGTTCGCGTTCATCTTGTGAAGGCGCCTAACGAAAAAAGCTGAGCCACCACCGACTCGCGGCGTCGTTGTTGTTCTGCCATATCGGTCCTTTGGTTGCGGCCCGATTATATAACTCAAACCACCCCTTTTTCCAATTCCAGGAGAAGCAGCACAATATCGCAACGGTCTTTTTACCCCGTATCAGTTTCAACTTCTGCAAAAACGTCTCTTCGCACATTTTACAGAAAATTGGTAGTGCCCCAGTTTGAAATTATCCGCCGCAAATCAAGCTATAACGAAGTTTGTTGAATGAACAAACCAACCAGCTAAAGCTGCAAGACCAATATTCAGGAATCCACCGAGTCGATGACCGGTGAACATCTGCACAATGCCAAAGCCCAAAAGCACAGGAAAACAAACCACAAATCCCTCATAAACCCACATCCTGAAATCATTCATCATCCCGCTATAGGGATAAGCCAATGACCGAATAAAATAATGCTCTTCAACGCGTCCCACGACTACATATGCCTGAAATGGGAACAAGAGCACTCGCAACCACTCACGTTTGCCTTTTGGAAAAATCTGAAACATTCTTTCGGCCTAACGATGCAAACCGTAATCCCCCGCGCTCAAAAATCAAGGCCGCAGACACGATTTCTTCCAAGCTCCAAACAGGATCAGTGACGCGAGATTACATTATACTCCTTAGGACTGTGCTTTGTGTGCGGAAAATTCATTCTAAATAGCGGCGTGAAACCGCTGCTGCCGCCTTCCGGCACTGTTATAGCAACATCACCGGTCGGGTTCCAAAAAGTGTCAAATCATCACGTTGAACCTGACGGCGTTTTGTGCTCAAATGGGATTAGCTGGACAGGTCCTGTTGCGTCGCCGGCCACCCCGGCCGGTACCTGCGAGTCGGGAACCCGGTTCGCTCGTCTTTTCCAGCCCGGCCGGATGCCGACTTTGCTTGTCAAAAGTTATAATCAAAAATTTAGAAAAAATTTTGCGCGCCTCGTTTTTCGAACTGTCGCATGCAAAATGCATGATTCGTTCAAAAACGGCAAGACAAACGCCTTGTAAGACATTGAAATACAGTCACCTATACAGAAACCGTTTCGCCGGATTTTTTCCCGGACGATCCGAAAATTTCCCGATTGGTGATGCTACAGTTCTCGCGGGAAATATCTGTACAAAGAGATTTTATAAAAAGATAGAATTACCCCTGAATTTTGGACGAAAATACCTCCGCCCATCAAACGATTTTTTGGTTCCCGCCAGCGGCAAAATCGGCCCGTGCGCCAGCCCATAATGTAGTGGCCTGGCCGCGCCGGTTCTGGCAAGCTCGCTTCTCGCTTTCTATGAAACTATTGGCCAAATTCATCTCGACGGTTCTTGTATTGGTTCCCTGCGGCGCGGTTTTGGCGCAGGATACGCCGCTGTATAAGGATCCCAACGCCCCGCTGGAGCAGCGCGTCAACGACCTGTTCGGCCGGTTAACCGGGGACGAAAAGTTGTTTTTG